>NZ_JBNNOB010000013.1:0-43959 GCF_050274375.1 Sphingomonas sp. NPDC019816 | reverse complement strand
GCCCGACACGAGGTCGGGCGGCGCCGTGGCGACTTCCTTGCCGATCGGGTGGTGCGGCTCACCGCCAGCGGCCTTGTGGCGCGGTCGCGATGCTCGACAGGTCCGTCGTCGTGTCGACCGGCACGCCGGCCTGTTTGCGCTCCGAGTAGCGTTCTACGAGCTGCGTCGCGTGTGGCCGTAGCAGGACCGTGAAGCGGACCAGCTCCTCCATCACGTCGACGATGCGGTCATAATAGCTCGACGGCTTCATGCGTCCGGCCTCGTCGAACTCCTTGTAGGCCATCGCGACCGACGACTGGTTCGGGATCGTGAACATCCGCATCCAGCGGCCGAGCAGCCGCAGCGTGTTGACGGCGTTGAACGACTGCGATCCGCCAGACACCTGCATCACCGCGAGCGTACGGCCCTGGGTCGGGCGCATGCCCTTCATCTCGAGCGGCAGGTGATCGATCTGCGCTTTCATGATGCCGGTGATCTGGCCGTGACGTTCCGGGCTGCACCAGACTTGGCCCTCGGACCACAGCGCCAGTTCGCGCAGCTCATGGACGGCCGGGTGATCGTCTCCGGCCACTTGGTCGGGGAGCGGCAGTGTCGAGGGATCGAAGATCCGCGTTTCCGCGCCGAATAACTGCAGCAGGCGTGCCGCTTCCTCCGTGGCGAGCCGCGAGAAGGAGCGCTCACGCAAGCTGCCGTAGAGCAGGAGTATCCGAGGTGCCGGATCAAGCGGCCCGAGCCCTGTGGCGGGCCGCGCGCGGATATAGGCTGGATCGAGTGCCGGCAGGAGGTCGGGATCGGTGAGCGTACGAAGCGGCATCAAAGAGCTTTCACGAGAAAGGTGGCCGACGCCGGGCAGAGCGCGGTGAACTCGCGCGAGGCGGCAACCGCAGGCGGCGCCGCAGCGCGATCGGCCTCTGCATAGCCGTTCACCCGGAAAAATGGCGCCGCGGTGTCGGTCAGAAGGTGGAGCCGCTCGGCGCCGAGCCGGCGCGCCTCGCCCTCGAGCAGCGCCAGCATCGCACCGCCGATGCCGGCGCCCCGGCGATCGGCCAAGACCACCAGCGAGCGGAGCAGGCGGTCCGACCCTTCGCCCTCGATCCCGCCGAACCCGACCAACCCAGCGTCGTCGTCGAAGCGGACGAAGGCGCGGCCGGGTTCGGCGAGATCGGCGGTCGGCAGCTTGGCGGCTGCCAGCGCGCCGGCCAGATCATCCAGCTCGCCCGGCGCGAGACACGTGACGCGGAGGCCGGTCATGCGTGCGCCCCGCGCTCGTACCAGCCCCGGGATGCTTTCACGATCGAGACGACCGACAGCATCACGGGCACCTCGACCAGCACGCCGACGACCGTGGCCAGCGCCGCGCCCGACTTGAGCCCGAACAGCGAGATCGCGGCCGCCACGGCCAATTCGAAGAAGTTGGATGCGCCGATCAGCGCCGCAGGCGCCGCCACGCACCAGGCAACGCCGAAGCGGCGCGAGAGCCAGTAGGCTAGACCTGCATTGAAATAGACTTGGATGAGGATCGGCACCGCAAGCAGTGCGATCACCAACGGCTGCGCCACGATCGCCTCACCCTGGAAGCCGAACAGCAGGACGAGCGTCGCCAGCAGCGAGACGAGCGACACCGGCCCCAAGCGACCGAGCAGCCGGTCGAGCGCGGCTTGTCCGCCGTTCGTCAGCACGACACGGCGCACGAGCTGGGCGGCGATGACCGGCACGACGATGTAGAGCATCACCGAGATCAGCAGCGTGTCCCACGGCACCGTCACCGAAGCGACGCCGAGCAGCAGCCCGACGAGCGGCGCGAACAGGAACACCATGATGACGTCGTTCAGCGCGACCTGGGACAGCGTGTAGGTCGGCTCGCCCTCGCACAGGTTCGACCACACGAACACCATGGCCGTGCACGGTGCCGCAGCGAGCAGGATCAGGCCAGCGATGTAGGACGGCCCCTCCCCTGCGGGCAGAAGCGGCGCGAACAGCCAACCGATGAACAATGTGCCAAGCGCTGCCATCGAGAAGGGCTTCACCGCCCAGTTGATGAACAGTGTGACGCCCACCCCCTTCCAATGCTGGCGGACCGACCCGAGCGCGCCGAAGTCGATCTTGAGCAGCATCGGTACGATCATCAGCCAGATCAGCACCGCGACGATGAGGTTGACGCGCGCTACCTCGGCCGAGGCAACGCGCGCGAACAGGCCGGGCAAAAGGTGCCCCAAGCCGATGCCGGCAACGATGCAGAGCGCCACCCAGAGCGTCAGGTAGCGCTCGAAGGTGCCGATGCCGGCGCGCGCCGGCGCAGGTCCGGCGACAGGGGCGATCGTCGACATGGGCTCAGCCGACCCGCTCGCCGGACGCGTCCACCACCTGTTCGCCGTCCTCCTTGGCGAACGCGCCGAGCTGCCCGCTCGGCAACAGATCGAGGACGGCTTCGGACGGGCGGCAGAGCTTCACGCCCAAGGGTGAGACGACCAGCGGGCGGTTGATGAGGATCGGGTGCGCCATCATCGCGTCCACCAGCGCCTCGTCGGACAGTGTGGTGTCGCCGAGCCCCAGCTCCGCATAGGGCGTGCCTTTCTCGCGCAGCAGCTCGCGCGGCGAGATGCCCGCCCGCTCAATCAGCTCGACCAGCAGCGCGCGCGACGGCGGGGTCTTCAGATATTCGACCACGTGCGGCTCGATGCCGGCATTGCGGATCATGGCGAGCGCGTTGCGCGACGTGCCGCACTCGGGATTGTGGTAGATGACGATGTCGACGACCGAGTCAGTCCGGCTCATGGGGCGTCCTTTCAGCAGCAGGGAGCGAGTTCGGCGATGAGCGGCCCGCACAATTCGGCGTTGCCGGCACAGCAATCCTTGACGAGGAACAGCGTTAGCGCGCGCAGCCCGTCGAGGTCGGCGCGGTAGATGATCGACCGGCTGTGCCGTTCGGAGCGAACGAGGCCGGCACGGGCCAGAATACCAAGGTGCGCCGACATCGTGTTCTGCGGCACATCCAGCCGGCGGGCGATCTCGCCTGCAGCCAACCCGTCAGGCTCGTGCCGCACCAGCAGACGAAACACGTCGAGGCGCGTGCCCTGCGCCAACGCCCCCAGTGCCGCGATCGCTAACTCGTTTTCCATATATCCAGCATAGCAGATATATCATAGAGCGATAGGCCTTCTCCCTTACCGCGGTTCGAGTGAATGGGGGGCTTAGGCGGTGTGACGCGCAGGTGTGCCACGTGGCACACCCTGCCCCGCCCCGATCGTCGGCAGCCCATCGAGCAGAGCCAAAAGATCGCCCAGCGCACGCCTGCGATAGGCGTTGTACCACCGGCGCCGGCGATGCTCGGCCGCGTCGTGGATCATGTGGCAGCGCTGGCAGAGCGCGGCGAGATTGCGCGGCGCATTGTCGGTCGGGTCGTGATTGAGGTGCGCGCAGGCGATATACACCCGCGTGAGCCGGACGATCGCGGCGACGTCTGCCCCGACGACACGGATGCGCCGTCCCCGCCCGTCGCGCCACTGTCGGCGATCGGCATCCCACCAGCGACCATCGCCAAGATGGAAGACGCGCGCACCGTGCGGCCGTCGGCAATGCTCGCAGCGGCCTTTAGCGCGGCCGAACCGGATCAGCCTGGACAGCTCGGGCCAGTCGATCGGGTACAGCCAGCGATGTTCCGGCATGATCGGCATGACGATTCTATGAGTCAGGGCCGAGCGGAACGAAAGCAGAAAATCACGGTCCGCACCGCGGGCGGCACATCACTCGCGCCAGCGCTGCCCATACTGAGCTAAGCGAGCCTCGATTTCGTCGATCCGGCGCCGCTGCGCCGCGGTGAGCGCCGCCATGACTCGCTTGAAAGCGGCCGGCTTCATCGTTCGGAGCTGGCCGATATCGCTGTCGCGGCGCAGCCGCACCTTCCAGTCGGCCGGGCGATACTCCACCCCGGCCGAGCCGAGCCGCCAGAAGATCATCGCCACCTGGTTGGGGGTGAACGCACCTTTGTCGTCGACGAAGGCGATGAAGTTCTGCGCGTCGAAGTCGGGTGCCTTGCGACCGAGCTTGAGCAGCGCGGTCATGACGCGTTGCTTGCGCGCGTCCTCCACCAGGCCGCGGCGGTGACGGTCCACCAGCTTTCCCGTATCGCGTGCATCGAGCCGTCGCCCTTGCTCGTCAATGCCGGCGATCTCGAAGCGCTTGATGCACTCGGAGCCGACCAGCAACGACGCGGACGTGCCGTCGTTCTCGATCTCGAAATGGTAGCGAAGCTCCTGCTGCCCGCACAGCTCGCAGGTGCCGTCCGCCGCTTCGAGGTCGAAGAAGCGCCCCGTATAGGTCCACTCCTTGAGCGCGGCGCCAAGGGTGCTCGCGCGGCTGAGCGGTAGCAACGACGCCGACGCCCGCTCCGCCCAGTTCGACATTCGCGCTTCCCCCCGAAGTCCCCTCCCGAACCTTATCCGTTTGTCTGGCGCGGGGCGACCCGCGCCGGGGAACGCCAAGGGCGCCGCCCTTTCGTTCCCGAACGACAATCTTGCCGCCCGTGTAAGCCGCCAAGCGCGGCGCCCGGCCCCGTCGGTGCCGGCCGCGCTAGGGCGGCTCGCCCGCGCCAGCTTACCAAGATTCTCGTTCCCCTCCCCATCCCGTCCTCGCCGGACAGGCAGGGCCGTGAGGCCGAACGGCCTTGCGGCCCATGCCAACAAGGAGGATCACCCATGCCGACCCCCGAGCAGATCGACACCATCCGGCGTCTCAACGATGCGGCGCGTACCCACCCTGGCCTCGCGAGCCTCGCCAACGTTACGATGGGATTCCAGGCCCTCCCCGAGCTGGACCGTTTCGCCGCGTTGGTCGCGATCACCCGGTTCACGAAGTTCGATGGCAACAACGACCCTCATGGCGAGCACGATTTCGGCGCGATCTATAAGCTCGCAACCGGCGCGTGGACGCAGGACCGTCCGGACGATGCAAAGGCGGTTGTGCAGACGGTGTTCTGGAAGATCGACTGCTACGACACGAGCCTCACCTACGGCAGTGACGCTCCGTGGAATCCCGAGCAGACTAAACGGGTGCTGACGATCATGCTGGCCAGCGAATACTAACGCCTGTGGCGTAGCGATCCGCGCTCGATTGAGCGCGGATCAACCGTGCCGAAACGGACCTGCGCCAACGTGATTTGTTGAGAAATCGCGGGGGAGCGCGTAGGGTTAACGGCGAAAGGATGACGCGATGGCCCAGATCAATCTCGACACGCTGCGCGAGCGCATCCGCTCCATGGACTTTGAGCGTGGCACCCCCGAGCAGATCGCGCTCTGGCGCGAGGACGTAGCAGAGGCGCGCGCCAACCTCGTCATCGAGGACATGACGCCGACCGGCGACGAGGATGCCATGTTCGCCATGATGCTCGATGAGGGTGTTCCCCCTTCGCTCATGCCGTCCATCATCCTCGGCCTCTACAAGCCAGGAACCCACCAGATCGCGGCCTGACCTTGGCAGACGATCCCTACACCTATCCGGGGACCGACACGCTCCGGAACCGGCTTGGGATCACGGACGACAAGACCCTCATGGAGGCCGAGCGGAGGTTGACCTTGGCGCGCGGCGCAGAAGCCGCGCGCCTCACCTTTCCAGCGACGGCGGACGGCTATCGCGCCCTACATCGGCACCTCTTCCAGGACCTTTACGACTGGGCGGGTCAGGATCGCACCGTCAATATCGCCAAGGGCGGCTCCAGTTTCGCGCACGTGCCTTACATCGCGCGCGAGCTCGATAAGCGGTTTGCCGATACGCGGGCGGGCGATGCGCTGAAGGGCCTCGCCCGCGACGAGTTTTTCGACCGGCTCGGCAACCACATCAACGAGATCAATGCCATCCACCCTTTCCGCGAGGGAAACGGGCGGACGATGCGCCACCACGCGGCGCAGCTCGCCCGCGATGCCGGCCATCCCATCAGGATCGCCTCGATCGACAAGATCGCGTGGATGGACGCGTCCCGGCATGGCTTCCTCACCGGCGATCATCGGCCTATGGCCGCGGTGCTCGCCGAGGCGGCGATCCGCCGCGACCTCGCACCCGAGGCGCGCATCGGTCCCGCCGGGATCGCCTTGCTGCCCCAGCGCGCGCCGCCCGAAGGGCAGCGTTACCGAGTGACGCTGACCAAGGCACGCGAGGAGCTGGATCGCTATCTCCCGGCCGCCCGCCAGCAGGCGGCCGACCGGCTGCGCAGCCTCGTCAGGGATGGTGCGTCCTCCCCTGTCATCGCCAACGCGCGCACCGAGCTGGCCTATGTCCGCCATGCCAAAGGTCCGATCTACCAATCGCACCTTCTCACCTATCTCGGTGTGCGTCAGGTCGATGCCGTCATCACGCCGCAGCAGACCCCGCTTGAGCGCGTGCGCGAGATCGGCGCGGCGCTCGGGGTTCAGATCAACTCGCAGTCGCCCGCTCAGCTCCAGCGCGCCGTCCGCTCACTGGAGCGACCAATCTTGCCGCCCGGTGCTTCGCCAGGTCAGGAGCGGCTTGCCGAGCTGTTCCTGAAGAACACCGCCGAGAAGAACCACGCTGACCCGCGCCTCGCGCCTGCCCAAGCAATCGTCGACGCGGCGATGCAGAAGGCACGCGAGCGCGGCGAAAGCGCGCGCACGGTCAACACGGTCGGGGAATCCGCTCGACAGCTCGTCGCCGACCGGATCAGAACCGGCGCCGTGATCGACAGCGCTGCCGGGCAGCTTCCCGATCACGGCCCCACGCATCCCGAGCGCGGGCAGGAACGCGGCCGCTAGAGAGGGTGCGTCCGCCCGCGATCGCGGGCGTGGCTCATGCGTGCGCGGTCGGGGACAACGTGCCCGCCGTCTCGGAGGCCATGTCGGTCGCACGCCACCCACCGAAGCGGGCATAGAGCGTCGGCAGCACGAACAGCGTCAGCAGCGTCGCCGAGATCAGCCCGCCGATCACCACCGTAGCAAGCGGCTTCTGGACCTCCGCCCCTGCGCCGTGCCCGAGCGCCATCGGTACGAAGCCGAGGCTCGCGACGAGTGCGGTCATGGCAACGGGCCGCAACCGGAGGAGCGCCCCTTCTCGCGCGGCCCGGGCGCGGTCCATGCCTTGGCGCATCAGGTCGTGGATGGATGAGACCATCACCAGCCCGTTCAGCACCGCGACCCCGGACAAGGCGATGAAGCCCACCGCGGCGGAGATTGAGAATGGCATGCCCCTGAGCACCAGCGCCAGGATGCCGCCGACCAGCGCCAGCGGCACGCCGGTAAAGACCAGCGCAGCATCCCGCACGGAGCCGAGCGCCCCGTAGAGCAGCAGCATGATGACCGCGAAGCAGATCGGCACCACGATCGCGAGCCGCGACCGGGCGCTGGCAAGGTTCTCGAACTGGCCGCCCCAGGTCAGGTAGGTGCCGGCCGGCAACGCGACCTGTGCCGCGATCTTGGCCTGGGCCTCCTCAACCACACCGGCGACGTCGCGTCCGCGTACATTGGCCTGGACGACGACACGGCGCTTGCCGTTCTCGCGGCTGATCTGGTTCGGCCCGTCGCCGATGCCGATGTCGGCCACGGACGACAGCGGCACGAACGACCCGTTGGCGGTCGGCACGGGGATCTGGCCGAGTGTTTGCAGATCGGCGCGCGCGGTCTCGCCGAGACGGATAACGACGGGAAAGCGGGCGTCGCCTTCGAAGATCATGCCCGCCTGTTTGCCGCCGACCGTCGCCGCGACGACGTCCTGGACGTCGCCGGCCGAGACCCCGACCCGGGCCATCGCGTCCCGGTTGGGGCGGATGTCGAGGAGCGGCAGCCCCTCGGTTTGCTCGACGCGGACATCGGCCGCGCCGGGCACCTTGCGGAGCACCTCGGCGATCTGCTGTGCGGTCGCGTTCATGCTGCCGAAGTCGTCGCCGAACACCTTCACCGCGATGTCGCCACGCACGCCGGCGATCAGCTCGTTGAAGCGCATCTGGATCGGCTGGGTGATCTCGTAGCCGTTCCCCGGAATGGTCGAGACCTTCTTCTCGATCCGCTCGACCAGGTCCTCCTTGGGCAAGTTCGGGTCAGGCCACTCATTGCGCGGCTTGAGCATCACGAAGGTATCGGTCGCGTTGGGCGGCATCGGATCGCTGGCGATCTCGGACGTACCCGTCCGCGAGAAGGCGTACTGCACTTCGGGTTCTCGGCTGATCGTCTTCTCGACCGCGAATTGCATGCGCTGGCTCTGCTCGACCGACGTGCCGGGCGGGCGCCAGGCCTGAACGAGGATGTTCCCCTCGTCGAGCTGCGGCAGGAACTCCTGCCCCAAGGTCGTGAACGCGAGCGCGGCCAGCGCGACCGCCCCGAGCGCACCGCCCACGGTGATGCTCGGGCGGCGCATCGCGGCATCGAGGCCCGGTTCGTAGCGGCGCCTCAGCCAGACCACGATCTGGCTCTCCTTCTCCTCGACCTTGCCCGCCAGGAACGCCGCGATGGCGGCCGGCACGAAGGTGAGCGACAGCACGAACGCGAAGATGAGCGCGATGATGACGGTGAGCGCCATCGGCTCGAACATCTTGCCCTCGACCCCCGAGAAGGTGAGCAGCGGCGCGTAGACGAGGATGATGATCGCTTGGCCGTAGACCGACGGGCGGATCATCTCCCTGGCCGAAGCCGCGACGATCGCCAGCCGCTCCTTGAGCGGCAGAAGCCCACCAGCCTCGTGCTGCCGGTGACCGAGATGACGCAGCGCATTCTCGACGATGATGACCGCACCGTCGACGATCAGGCCGAAGTCGAGTGCGCCGAGGCTCATCAGATTGGCGGACACACCAGCGCGCAGCATGCCGGTGGCGGTGAGCAGCATGGTGATGGGGATTACCATGGCCGCGATGAGCGCCGCCCGGAAGTTGCCGAGCAGCGCGAACAGCACCACGATGACCAGCACCGCCCCTTCGGCGAGATTGCGCGCCACGGTCGTGATCGTGGAGTCGACGAGGCGGGTGCGGTCCAGCACCGGCTTGACCACGATGTCGGTCGGCAGCGACCGGCCGACTTCCTGTAGTCGTTCGCCGACATCGGTCGCGACGGTGCGGCTGTTCCCACCGATCCGCATCACGGCAGTACCGACCACGACCTCGTGGCCGTTTTCGGATGCCGAGCCGGTGCGGATACCCTGGCCCGCCTTCACGGTCGCAACCTGGCTGAGCAGGACGGGCACCCCCTCGCGTGTCGCGACCACGGTGCGCGACAGCTCGTCGGCCGTCCGCACCCGCGCATCCGAGCGGACGAACAGCCCTTCGCCGTTTCGATTGATTGTGCCCGCGCCGATACTCGTGTTGCTGCGTTCGAGTGCGGTTGCGAGGTCCTGGACGCTGAGCCGCATCGAGGCCAGGCGCTGCAGGTCCGGAGTGACCAGGTATTCACGGTCGAAACCACCTAGCGAGTCGACGCCCGCGACGCCTTCCGTGCCGCGGAGCTGCGGCGCGACGATCCATTCCTGGACGGTGTGGAGGAAGGTCGCCTTATCCCGCTCATCGACAAGGTGCTCGCCTGCCGGCGTGATGTAGCTGCCGTCGCGCTGGAGCCCCGGCTCACCATCGCGGTGCTTCACATGGTTGCGTTCCTGAAACTCCACCGTCCACATGAAGATGTCGCCGAGACCAGTGGCGATCGGACCCATCTCGGGCATGACACCCTGCGGGAGGCGATCCTCGGCCATCCGCATCCGCTCCGCGACCTGCTGGCGGGCGAAATAGATATCGGTCGCATCGGTGAAGACGGCCGTGATCTGGGCAAAGCCATTGCGGTTGAGCGAGCGCGTATAGGCGAGCCCCGGAATGCCCTTCAGCGAGGTTTCGATGGTGAAGGAGACCTGCCGCTCGATCTGATCGGGCGACAGCGAGGGCGCCAGCACATTCACCTGAACCTGGTTGTTGGTGATGTCGGGCACGGCGTCGATGGGAAGGCGCTGAAGAGCGAAAACGCCCGCAAGCGCGGCGACGAGGGTGAGCAGCAGGACGAGCCAGCGCCGCTCGACCGAGAAGGTGACGAGGCGGGAGATCATGGGCTCAGTCCATGTCCATCTCGCCACCCTTGCCGAGTTCGGCTTTCAGGGTGAACGAGTTCGTGGTGGCGATCTGCTCCTGGCCGGTCAGGCCGGAGCTGATGATGACCTGGTCGCCGTTGCGGCGACCCGTCGTAACCGGCACGGCGCGAAAGCCGGTCGGCGTTCGGACGAAGACGACCGTGCGGTTCTCGACGCTCTGCACCGCCGTCGACGGCACCGCGATGCTCCGGTCTCCGGTCGCGGGGAGCATGAAGCTCGCGGTGACCGGTTCGCCCACGCGCCACGTACCCCCGCCATTGTCGAGCGTGGCGATGACCTGGACGAGGCGGGTGCTCTCATCGAGCGCCGGCGAGACGAACGAGACCCGGCCTTCCTGCCGACGACCGGCAGCCGTCACCTCGACGCGCGTCCCGGGCCGGATGCGACCGGCATCCGCCGGCGACACCGATGCCGCGATCGTCACGCGCGACAGGTTCGCCACCCGGTATAGCTCGGCATTTGCATCGACCGTCTGGCCGAGCACCGCGGGACGCGCGATCACCTGCCCCGAGATCGGCGAGCGCATGGCGATGCGATTGAGCGCACCACCCCCGCCCCCCGTCGCGCCGAGCTGCTGCTGCGCCAGGCGCAGCGCGATATTGGCTTCGGTCGCCGCGGTGCGGGCCGCGACCAGATCCTGCTCGGGCGACACGCGCTCGGCGAACAGTCGCTGCTCGCGCCGGAGGTTCGATTGCGCGAGCGCGGCGCGCGCGCGGGCAGCTTCCACCTCCGCCTTCAGCGAGGCGGCTTCGCGGCTCTCGATCACCGCGATGGGATCGCCCTGCCTGACGGACTGGCCGAGATTGCGGGTGAGCGCGACGAGGCGCCCGCCAATCGTCGCGGAGACCACTTGGACGCCCTGAGGATCGCCTTGGACGAGCGCGGGCAGCTCAATTGCGCCCGCGACGCCGCCAATGGTGGGACGCCCGACCTCGATGCCAGCATCGGCAATCTGTCGCGCGGAGAGCGTCACCGCGTCCTTGTCGGCCTTCTTCTCGCCCCCCTCGCCCTTCTCCACCCCTTCCATGTCGGCCATGTCGTCGGCCTTCTTCTCGCCCCCGCCGCAGGCGACGAGCGCGAGTGGAAGCAATGCGGACAGCAGCATCCGCGCGTGATTGTTCTTCATCGTGCGTCCTTCGCGTCGGTAGGCGCCGGGGCGGCGAGCCGCTCGAGCCGGGCCTGTGCGTCATGGTAGGCTGCGAGTGCGTCGATCGCGGCCGCGCGGGTGTCGGCGAGCGTGCGCTCCGCCTCGAGGAGGTCCAACTGCCCGAATTTGCCCTCACGGTAGCCGATCCGGGCGATCCGGGCGGCTTCCTGCGCCGCGGCGAGCGTCGGCCCCGTAGCGTTGCGCGCGGTGGTGGCGGCGTTGGCAACGTCGGCTTCAGCGGATGCGATGGCCTGTTCGGCGTCGAGCAGCGCGACCCGGCGTTGTGCATCGGCTTGGCTGCGCTGTGCCGAGGCCAGGTCTACCGCGGCGCGGCCGTTGTTGAACAGCGGCAGCGGGACGGAGACGCCGAATACCGCAGCCGTGTCGTTGGTCGCTTCCAGCCGGCGCGCCGACGCGCTGACCGTCACATCGGGTATGCGCTGGCTTCGGGCGAGCCGAACCTGCGCCGTAGCGGTCGTGAGGTCCGCCTGTGCGGCCGCAGCGGCCAGGCTGCCTTCACTGCGGACCGGCAGACGTGGCCCCGCGCCTTCGATCCGCGCGAACCAGGCGGCGTCGAGGGTCGAGGCACCGCGCCCGATCAGCCGGGCGAGGTTGCCGAGCGCGACCTGCGCCGAGCGTTCTGCCCGCTCGGCCGCCCCTTCGGCATTGAGCCGGGCGACGTCGGCGCGCTGCTCTTCGAGCGGTGACGCGCGCCCTGCCGCGACGCGGACCCGGGCGGCGCGCAGCACCTCGGCCGCGATCCCCACCTGCTCGCGGGCTGTCGCGGCGCGGCGCTGGCCTGCCACGGCATCGTTATAAGCTTGCGTCACGCGCAGCCGAAGGTCGGCTTGAGCGATCGCCGCATCGAGCGATGCGCGGTCGAGCTGCGCTTCGGCGACGGCGACCCGGGCCGATCGCTTGCCGCCAAGTTCGAGCGGCAGGGAGAGCCCGACCGTTGTTTCGGACGAGCGCAGCCCACGGTACATGCCGGTCCCGGCGACATTCTCGGTCATGGCGTCGAGCGAGGGATTGGGCCGCAGGCCCGCGACCGCACGCTGCGCCTCGGCCGCCTTGATCCCGGATCGGGAGGCCTCGATCGCGGGCGACACGGCGCCTGCCGCGGCAAGCGCTTCGTCGAGGGTCAATGACGGTGCCGCCGCCTCGGTGTCCTGTGCCTGTGCCGACGAGATCGCCGCACAGGCTGTCGCGGCCAGGACGGCCGCCATCACGCGTTTCATTCCAAATGCTCCTGACGAACGGGGGTCAGGGCGCCTGAGCGCCCGCGCGTCAGGCCTGTGGTGGTCGCAGCGCCGCATCGCCCTGGTGCGACAACCAGAGCGGCGCCGTTTCATGCGTAAATCCGACCGGTCTTGGAGGCAGCGCGATGGCCACGCGGCTCTCGCCCGGCGTCGCCACACAGTGACCGTGGCAGGCGGCGTGATGATGCGGGAAATTCTTGTCCGCGTCGGCGGGGACCTGATCGCAGTCTACCGCGACATGCATCGCCATCTCGGTCTGCGGGACATCGATGCACGTGCCGTTCCCGCCGGCGTTCGCCGTGCCGGTCCAGCCGACGAGCACCAGCATCAGACATGCGACGAAGGGCAGCATCGCGCGAAGCCAGCCCTTCCGCCCCACCTTTCCGGTGCCGAGGTGACGCGGCCGTCGAGATCCACTCTTGCGGCGTGCCCGTGCGATCTCGGAGGTCCGATCGAGCGCCGTCACCCTTTTTCACCCATCTCGGCGAGGGCACCGCGCGTGATTTCCCAGGCCGAGTGTAGAAACAGCAGTGCGATAACGCCGGCAACGGCGAGGTCGGGCCACGCCTGCCCCGTCCACGCGACCAAAGCGGCCGCCGCGATCACCGCGATGTTCGCGACCGCATCGTTGCGGCTGAACAGCCAGATTGCCCGAACATTGGCATCGCCTTCACGGAAGCGAGAGAGAACCAGCGCTGCACTGACATTGACGATCAGGGCAACCACCCCGATCCCGCCCATCAGCTCGGCCTCTGGCGCCACTGCGTTGAGCGCGCGCCAAGCGGCGAACCCGATCACTCCTAAGCCGAGCGCGCCGAGAAAGAGTCCCTGTGCTAGCGCGATCCTCGACCGGGCCTGCGCGGTCCACCCTAGTGCGATCAGGCCGAAGAGCGAGATCGTCCCATCACCGATGAAGTCGAGGGCATCGGCCTTGAGCGCTTGGCTGTCGGCGACAAACCCGCCGACGATCTCGATGAGGCCGAAACCCAGGTTGAGTAGAACGACGATCCAGAGGGCGCGACGATACGCGGGATCGTTGATCGCACTGCGATCCGGAACTGAGCAGCAATCGCTGCAAGCCATGCGTCGTCGCCCTTCGAGTATTCGATGCGACGGCCTATATGGACCCTGTAGTTGGTACAGGGTCAAGAGATGAATGCACTGACGATCGGCAAGCTCGCGGCCGCAACGGGCACGAAGGTGGAGACCGTCCGCTATTACGAGCGTGCTGGACTCATCGCTCCCCCTGCGCGGACGGATGGAAACTACCGCTCTTACCGTCCGGAGGATCTGGAGCGACTGCGCTTCATCCGCCGCACGCGCGATCTTGGCTTCTCACTAGACGAGGTGCGAGCGCTGTTGAACCTGGCCGCGCAGCGCGATCGTGATTGCGGCACCGTAGACAAGCTCGCCACGCATCACCTGGAAGAGATCGACCGCAAGATCGCGGACCTGACCGCACTCCGTCGCGAACTGGCCAGCGCGATCGCGAGCTGCGCCGGCGGTACGATGGCTGACTGCCGTATCCTGGAAGCTTTCGCCCCTAACGCGAGCGGTTAGCGTTCGTTACGACGGGTCGGGAACACCGGTCCGCGCACCGTCATCCGGTCGGGATCGTAGGGTTTTTGCAGGCCAACGATTTCGTCATAGGAGCCGCGCAGCCACGTATCGATGTCGCTCGGCTCAAGGATCGTGATCATCGCCTTGGGGTGGATCGGCGCCACCAGCGAATTGGGGTTGCACGTCACCATCGTGAAGCCGTTGCCGCCCTCGGTACGCTGCCAGAAACCGGCGACCGCGAACACAGGCTGATCGGTCACGCCGAACCACATCTCCCCCTTCAGCGGTGGTTTGCCGTCACCCAGATCATGCTTGTCGGGCGTGAACTCGCAGAACTCGGTCAACGGCACCAGACAGCGGTTCTCCGGCTTCTCTGCCAGCCTGCGCCATTGCGGGAGGCCGAGCTGGCGCACGTTGGTCATCGGCCACGCCGCCTTCCCGCCGAGCACGTCCCAGGTCATCACGTCCCAGGCTCGCTCCCCGCCCTGTTCGCGGATGACATAGTTGCGGCTCTTGGGGCGCAGCTCGCGCGGGTCAAACCGGTTGTCGCGGGGCCGCTCGCTAAACAGCTTCGCGGCCGATCCCCATAGGGTTTCGGGCTCATTCGACATGCGGGCGCGATTACACATGGCGTCCCGATATACCGATCCGGTCCGCGCCGACTAGCGAGCTACCGGGATCTCCCCGATGCGCGTCGTCCAGGCCGGGCTCTTCTGCGACCGCTTGGTGTCGAACGATCGCCCCCCACAGCCCTGCGCCGCAAGGATGACTGTGTTGCGACCGTAACGGGCGTTCAACCCGTCCATTGCGGCGAGAAGCCCGGGTGCCTTGGGGTCAGCCGTCGCGAACAGGTCCGCTTGCCCCTGCCCTTCCGGGGACAGGTCTTCGAGCAGGACGCCGCACTTGGTGTAAACCCCGCCGGGCTGGAACATCGTCTCCATCATCTTTCCCGCGATGCCGACGATAACACGGGGGTCGTTGGTCGGAGGCGACAGGCGTGCCGATCGCGACGCGGAGGGCGGGTTCGGCTTGTATCGGGAGCCATGCGCGAAGGCGATCAGGCGGCTCGCCGCCAACCCTTGCGCACGGATTTTCTCCGCCGCACGCGCCGCGCGTCGCGCCATGGCTTCGCGCAGTTCGGGCAGCGCGGTTACAGGCTCCCCGAACTGCCGCGTAACCGCCGTCGCCTTGAGCGGTTCGGGGGCAACCTTGAAGTCGTCGCATTCGATCCCGCCCAGTTCGCGCACGAGGCGTTCGAGCACCACCGTTCCGATATCGCGCGCGACCGCGGGCGGCAGCGCCGCCAGGTCCGCCGTGGTTTTCACGCCGAGGGGGCGAAGCCGCGCTTCGAGTGCGCTCCCGATCCCCCACACCTCACCCACCGGCCAATGCTCGAACAGCCGCCGGCGCAGTTCGAGGTCGTGCAAGTCGACCACGCCGCCCCAGACCTTCTCGGTCGCCTTGGCGAGGGCGTTTGCCACCTTGGACAGCGTGCGGGTCGGGCCGAGCCCGATCCTCGTCGGCAGGCCGACCGATCGGGCGATGTCCTCGCGAACCCGATGGGCCGTTCCCACATCGCCGAGCCCGTTCGCCAGTGCCGGCAAGCGGAAGAAGCTCTCGTCGATCGAGTAGATCTCCACCAGGTCGGAATGATCGGCGATGACCGCGTTGAAGCGGCGGTTGAGGTCTGCATACAGCTCATAATTGCTGGATCGCAGCTGGATGCCGTGACGCTTGATCCGATCCCGGATTTTGAAAACGGGCTCGCCCATTCGGACGTGCAGCGCCTTGGCTTCCTCGCTCCGCGCAACGGCGCACCCGTCGTTGTTGGACAGCACGATGACCGGCACGCCGCGCAGCGAGGGGTCGAACAGCCGCTCCGCGCTGACGTAGAAGTTCGCGACGTCGACGATTGCCCACGACACCGGCTAGCGCCGGTAGTCGCGGACGCCGGTCCGCACCACACCCCAGATTTCGACACCCTCGGCCGAGGTCGCCTCATAGCATTGCCGGCTATTGCGCGCCTCCAGGAACATGGCCCCGGAGCGCCGGACGAGCTGGCGGCAGACAAAGCCACCATCGACGATCGCGATCACGATATGGCCCTCGACGGGGCGGGTATCGCGGTCGACGACCACCACGTCGTTGTCGTGGATGCCGGCCTCGATCATGCTGCTGCCGCTGATCCGGAACACGAAACTGGCCGCCCGATCGAGCCGGAGCAGTTCGATCAGGCTTATCCCGTCATCTTCCCAATCCTGGGCGGGGCTCGGAAAGCCGGCTCCTGCTGCGCCGACGATGCGGAGAACGGTTCCCTGCGGCACGTCGGCGAGCGGGACCGGCTGCATCAGTGGCAGCATATGATTCCCTTCGCGCCCTTGTAACGCGTGAAGGAACGAAAAGTGAACGGGTTACATGCGCCGTTCGGCGCATCGGTCGATCGGACTCCCGGTGAGGGCCGAGGCGACGAGGCGCGTATTCCCCCTTGAGCGGGGGCTCACGCGGAGATCACCGATGCACGATCATATGAGCGCCGAGATGCAGGCTTGCATGGACGCCTGCCACCACTGCCATGTCACCTGCCTGTCGATGACCACCCAACACTGCCTCGAGGTGGGCGGGGCCCACGCCGCGCCCGACCACATCAAGATCATGCTCGATTGCGCGCAGATTTGCGCCACCTCGCTCGATTTTATGGCGCGCGGGTCCGACCAGCATAAGCTCGTTTGCGGCATCTGCGCCCGGATCTGCCGAGCTTGCGCGGAGAGCTGCCGGGGTCTCGACGGCATGGAAGACTGTGTCGCCGCGTGCGAGCGCTGCGCCGACGCATGCGAGAAGATGGCCGCCTGATCGGCGATGGGCGGGCGGCGATCGGCCGCCCGCTCCTTACATCGCCGTTGCGGGAGGCTCGAGCATCCCCAGCCAAGCAACCAGCGCCAGGATCGTGACGGCACAGCTCGCCTCGATCGCGAGGCTGCGCCGCAGAGCACCGAGCGCAGCCCGATGATCGCGCGCGGCAACTGAGCGCTCGAACGCCGGCGTCAGCCGAAAGCGATTGAGGGAGGCCAGCCCCAGCATCGCGCCGAACAGCGCCAGCTTGGCGAGGAGGAGCTGGCCGTACAGGGAGGTGGGAAGTCTTGGCAGATTGCTGGCACCGACCAGCAGCCAGCCATTCACCAGACCCGTCACAACGATCGTGCCGACAACGATCGTGCCGACCATACCGAAGCCGTGCAGCGCCCGGTGGGTCAGTCTGAGATGCGCGACGTCGACGCGAGCTGCCGGCCGCACCACGAGCAGCGTCAACCCGAGCAGTGCACCGACCCAGGCGCCGGCCGCCAACAGGTGCAGAATATCGGCCAATAGATGGACCCAGCCCGTCGCGCCCTCATCCATCGCGCCATGGCCCGTCCAAGCGAGCGTCGCGAGCGCAATGCCCGCCGCGAGCACCACCAGGCCGAGCGGCGCGGTACGTCCCGCCGCGATCAGCGCGGCGATCACGGCAACGATCAGCGCGACCATGCGCGCTTCCCACGCCGTGCCCGTCGCGGACCCGGTAAGCAGCATCCCGATCGCTTCCCAATCGATCGGCCACGCCGGCGCACCTGCCATCGCCGCTGCGAGGAGGACGAGCGCGATGCCGGAAAACAGAAGGCCGAGCAGCCCGGTCCCCACCAGCCAGGGGCGCAAGGCGAGTGCGTCTGCGCGCTCCCCGGCCTTGAGCCCGTAGAGGCTGAACGCCGACAGGCCGAACAGCCCGCTCAACGTCGCATAAAGCGCGAAGCGGACCCCGATCAGCGGCCAGTCGGCGTCCACCTCACTTCACCGCGAAGGCGAAGTTGCCGGACACCCGATGCGTGTCGGCCGAGACGACGTGCCATGCGACGCTGTAGCGGCCCGCACCGAGCGGCGACTTGGGCACCACGACCAGCGTTCGACCGTCGGGTGCAACCTGGGTGGTGGCTGCAACCTTCATCGGCGGGTGCGTGGCGCCGCCATGGCCCGTCATCATCAGGTCCGCGCCAGAGAATTTCGGCATCAGCTTCTCGCTGAACTGCAAAGCGACACGCGCGGGCTTGGCAACGGTCGCGTTGGGCGCGGGTGAGGCCACAACGAGCTTCGGGTGAGCCTGCGCCGCACTGGCGAGGCTCAGGAGAGCGAGGGCGGCAGGAAGGGCGAGACTACGCATGAGGTACTCCGACGAGGTTCGTGCACCCTTCTACGCGGCGCGCTGCCCGACCCCTCACCAGCTGTTGAGGGATGATGGGCAGCGATGCGTATCCGGTGATAGAGGGGCGGAGTGGAAAGCATGGACGATCTAGACAGAGCATTGGCGCGACTAGCGGGCGCACCCGCCCCGGCCGCGTTGGAGGGTATCGAGGACCAGATCCTCGCACGGATCGGCAGCCGCCCCGCCGTGCGCGGGGCCGGGCTCGGGATCGGTGTGATAACCGCCGCGGCGCTCGGTATCGGGATCGTCGGTGCCGAGCTGCCCGCGACGGCAAGCCCTGCTGTCTCGCTCGCGCCGCTCGGCGGAGCCTCCCCCCTCGCTCCTTCCGCGTTGCTGATCGGCGAGCCATGACCTCGACCAAGCGGGTTGTCCTGTGCGCCTTGCTCGCCTTCCTGGCAGCGATTGGTGGTGTCTTTATCGGGCGCGCGCTGCTGCCGCAGCCCAAGCAACCCGGTGCGGCGCTCCACGAGGTGCTGCACCACAAGCTCGCGCTCGATGGCGACCAGCAGGCCCGATTGAAGGTGCTCGAAGACCGGTTCGCGGTGCAACGCCGCGCCCTCGAGCTGGAGATGCGTGCCGCCAATGCCCGCCTTGCCGAGGCGATCGAGGCCGAGCACGGCAATGGTCCGCGGGTGGCCGCTGCGGTCGACCAGAGCCATGCCGCGATGGGCGAGCTGCAGAAGGCGACGCTGGCGCACATCTTCGCCATGCGTCAGCTTCTCCGGCCCGATCAGACCTCTCAATTCGATGACGCGGTGGTGAAGGCGCTCACCGACGGCCAGGGGTGAGCCTCGATTGGACCGCGCTGTCGGATGGCGAACTGGCGACGCTCAGCATCGCCGGCCGACAAGCCGCTTTCGCCGAGATCGTGCGACGCTATCGGCAGCCGATGTTCCGGCTTTCGCGCGCCTTCCTCGGCGATGCCGACGAAGCGCTGGACGTGACGCAGGAAGCGTTTGTGGCCGCGCATCAGGCCTTGTCGCGCTACGACCCCAACCGATCGATGCAGGCGTGGCTAACGACCATCGCCGTCAACAAATGCCGCGATTGGGCGCGTAAGCGTGCCGTGCGCCGGTTTCTGTCGTTCGCGCTGCCGAACGACGAACAGGTCCAGAGCATCGTCGACGAACAGGTGCCGATCGACGACGCAGCCGGCGATCGGCAGGAACTCGATCGTGTGACCCGCGCCATCTCGACCTTGCCCGCGAACCTGAAGGAGCCTTTGGTACTTCGGACGATCGAAGGCCTGAGCCAGGCCGAGACGGCCGAGGTGCTGGGGATCAGCCAGAAGGCGGTCGAAACCCGCCTGTATCGCGCGCGGGCGCGGCTGCTCGAAAAACTCGGGAACCGCTGAGGGCTGGACGGATCGGCCGCGTAGAAGAAGCGACGGCCCTTTCACGGCCCCATTCTTAGGAGCTTGCATGTCGCGCGTTCTCGACCGCCGCCAGGTGCTGCGCGGTGCCAGTCTGGCAGGAGGCGGCCTCGCCTTGTCGGCCTATATGCCGGCATGGGCACAGCCCGTCTCCGCCGGCATCGCCAAGCCGTTGCCCACGGTGTCGGGCGAGGACATCACGCTCAAGGTCGCGCATCAGATGATGATGATCGACGGGCGGCAGAGCCACGCCATCGGCATCAACGGCACCGTGCCCGCGCCGCTCATCCGCTTGCGCGAGGGACAGAACGTCCGCCTCCACGTCGTCAACGAGCTCGACGAGGAAACCTCGATCCACTGGCATGGGCTGCTGCTGCCCTTTCAGATGGACGGGGTGCCGGGGATCGCCTTCCCCGGCATTCCGGCGCGCTCGACCTTCACCTACGAGTTCCCGATCATCCAGAGCGGGACCTACTGGTATCACAGCCATTCCGGGCTTCAGGAGCAGGAGGGACACTACGGCCCGATCCTGATCGATCCGAAGAATCCCGATCCGGTGAAGTTCGACCGGGAGCACGTGATCGTGCTGTCCGACCACAGCTTCCACCACCCGCACTACCTCTTCGATCGGTTGAAGAAGGAGTCGGGCTACTTCAACCGCCAGCGCCAGACCCTGGCCGGGCTTCTCGCCGGCAAGGATCAGTCGCTGAAAGAGC
The DNA here is from genome assembly GCF_050274375.1 of Sphingomonas sp. NPDC019816. Lineage (NCBI taxonomy): Bacteria > Pseudomonadati > Pseudomonadota > Alphaproteobacteria > Sphingomonadales > Sphingomonadaceae > Sphingomonas > Sphingomonas sp. NPDC019816. The sequence continues at coordinate 23,612 of NZ_JBNNOB010000013.1, read as the reverse complement.
GGTTGGAGTGGGGCAAGATGCGGATGGACCCCGCCGACGTCGCCGACGTCACGGGCTCGGTCTACACCTACCTGGTCAACGGCTACGGCCCCAAGGACAATTGGACCGCGCTATTCCGCCCCGGCGAGCGGGTGCGGCTGCGCTTCATCAACGCCTCGTCGATGACCACCTTCAACGTCCGCATTCCGGGCCTGCCGATGACGATCGTCGCGGCCGACGGCTTGAACGTGCGCCCGGTCGAGATCGACGAGTTCCAGTTCGGCCCGGCCGAGACCTATGACGCGATCGTCACCCCGCCCGACCTGCGCGCCTATACGCTGGTCGGTGAGAGCATCGATCGCTCCGGCATGGCCCGCGCGACGCTCGCTCCGCGCGAGGGCATGGCGGCCGAGGTGCCCCCGCTCCGCAAGCGCCCGCTCGCGACCATGAAGGACATGGGCATGGGCGGCATGGATCATGGCACGATGGACCACGGCGGCATGAATCATGGCGCCATGGGCGGCGCTGCGGGTTCGATGTCCGGCATGGACCATGCTGCGATGGGGCATGGCGCGGGCACCGGCGCAATGCCGGGTATGGATCATTCCCAAATGAACCACGGCGCGGCCGGCACCGCGGCAGGCGGCATGGCAGGCATGGACCACGGCCAGGCTCAGGGCGGCGCCATGGCCGGTATGGACCATGGCTCCGGCACGATGCCGGCGATGAACGGCGATCAGATGGGCGGGATGGACATGGGCGGCATGAGCCATTCCATGCGCGATTTCAGCAATGCCCCCGAGGTTAAAAAGGGACCGGGCGTGCAGACCATCTCGCCGATGCCGGTCGATCGGACCGGCGATCCCGGGCAGGGGCTGGAGAATGTCGGGCATCGCGTTCTCACCTATCGCGACCTGATGGCGCTCGACCGCAACCCGGACACACGCGCACCGGAGCGGGAGATCAAGCTCCACCTCACCGGCAACATGGAGCGCTATATGTGGGGCTTCGACGGCGAGAAGCTGTCGGAGAACCCCGACCCGATCACGCTGCTTCACGGCGAGCGGGTACGGGTGACGCTCATCAACGACACGATGATGGGACATCCGATCCACATCCACGGCCACTTCTTCGACCTGGTGACCGGCAAGGGCGCCTACGCCCCCCGAAAGCATACGGTGCTGGTGCAGCCGGGAGGCACGGTGAGCTGGGACGTGACCGGCGAGGAAGGCGACTGGGCCTTCCACTGCCACATGCTCTACCACATGCACGCGGGCATGATGCGCGTTGTCCAGGTCCGCAAGGCCGGGGAGGCCGCGGCGTGATCCGGTCGCTCCTCCTCGCCGGTATGGCGCCGCTCGGCCTTGCGACACCCGCATTCGGGCAGACCATGGACCATTCCATGCACAACATGCCGGGCATGACGATGCCGGCAAAGCCGGCCGCCAAGCCGAAGGCGAAAGCCGCGGCCAAGTCCGCGACTAAGCGTAAGGCTCCCGTCCGATGCACCGCGCCGCGGCGCGCGCAACCGGCGAAGACGCAGGCTGCCGACCCTCATGCCGGGCATGACATGAGCGGGATGCAGGGAATGGATATGAGCGGTCAGCAGCAGGCTGCGCCCACCCAGAACCCGCACGCCGGTCACGATATGTCTGCTATGCCGGGCATGGCAGCATCGACAGGTGCGGGGCAGGACCCGCATGCCGGCCACGACATGAGCACGATGCCGGGCATGGCGATGCCCGGCGATCAGCCCGCTGCCAAGGTCGGAACCGACCTTCCCCCCGGCAACAAGCCCGCTCCCGCTCCGGCCGGGGACCACCTCGCCGATCGTTTCTGGGGCGCGGACGCCATGGCCAGCTCGCGCGAGAACGATCTACGCCGCGAGCATGGCGGAATGACCGTCTATCAGATCCTCTTCAATCTCGCCGAATATCAGGCTCGCAAGGGTGGCGACGGCTATCGCTGGGATGGCGAGGCCTGGATCGGGGGCGACATCAATCGCTTTACGCTAAAGAGCGAGGGCGAAGGCACGTTCGGCAAGCCGCTCGAACAGGCCGAGGTGCAGGCGCTCTACAGCCGCGCGCTCGATCCATACTGGAACCTTCAGGCGGGCGTTCGCTACGACTTCAAGCCCAACCCCTCGCGCACCTACGCGACGGTAGGGATCGAGGGGCTGGCCCCCGGTTGGTTCGAGGTGGAGGGCGCATTGTTCCTCTCCGACAAGGGCGACGTGCTTGGCCGTGCGGAGGGCTATTACGACCAGCGCATCACCAACTGGTTCGTGCTCCAGCCTAGGGTGGAGGCCAATTTCTCCGCGCAGGACGTGCCCGAAACCGGCACCGGCTCCGGGCTCACGGACCTCGAGGCCGGGCTTCGGCTTCGCTACGAGGGCCGGCGCGAGTTCGCGCCCTACATCGGCGTGTCGTGGGAGCGGCAGTTCGGCGACACCGCGCGCTTCACCCGCGCACGCGGTGACAATACGGGCGGCTTCAGCTTCGTCGCGGGCGTGAGGACCTGGTTCTGAGCCCGCGGCTCCGCCTCCATGTCGGGGCAAGCAAGGTTCACCGCTGGCTTGCGCTCCTGATCGGGGCGCAGGCGATCGTCTGGTTCACCAGCGGGCTCGTCATGAGCCTGCTGCCGATCGACACCGTGCATGGCGATCACCGGATCGACCGGAACGTCGAACCGGCCCTGATCGCCACTCAGGATTTCGCGCCCGTCCCTGCCCTTCTCGCATCGGCCGGAGCGCCGGTGCGTCAGCTCCAGCACCGGATGCTGCTGGGGCGGCCGATCGTCGAAGCCCAGCTCGGCGACGGCAAGGTGCGTTTGCTGGACGCCCGCACCGCAAAGCCGCTGCCCCCGGTCGACGGCCCGGCCGCAGCGCTGATCGCAAGGCAGGCGTATCGCGGCGAAACTGGTTCGGCGCCCGTCGTCGAGCGGATCGAGCGCCCCAGCACCGAGTACCGCGGTGCCCTCCCCGCCTGGCGTGCTTCCTTCCCCGACACCGACGGAACCCGCATCTACGTCGCGGCGGAGACTGGCCGGCTGACATCGGTGCGAACCGGCACGTGGCGGCTCTACGACTTCTTCTGGGGACTCCACATCATGGATTGGACCGAGCACGAACGGTTCAACACGCCGTGGCTCAACGCCTTCGCAGCGGGGGGACTCGTGTTCGCCGTCGCCGGGGCAATCCTGCTCTTCATGCGCTGGCCCCGTCGACGCCGCAGAAAAGCTCAAGGGGTCCGCTAGAGAGCCGCGTATCCTTCAGTGGGTGGGGCCGAACAGGAGAGCGCGACATGGACCACGACCCCAATTCCAAACAGGGCGGCGCTATGGGGATGAGCTACGGGCGCTTCGCCGCGATGATCGTGACGTCGACGGTCGTGATGTTCGGCCTCATGTATCTCAACACTTACGCGCTGAGCCACGTCGAATACAGCCAGACCAGGACATGGATGGCGATCGTTATGGGCGCCGTGATGGCGCTCATCATGATCGGCTTCATGTGGAGCATGTACCCCAACCGGAAGGCCAATCTCGGCATCGTGGCGGCCTCGATCGTGGTGTTCGCCGGCGCCTTGTGGCTTGTCCGCAGCCAGGAGACGGTCGGCGACGTCGCGTATATGAAGGCCATGATCCCGCATCACTCGATCGCGATCATGACCAGCGAGCGAGCGCACATCAAAGACCCCGAGGTGCGCAAGCTCGCAGACGGGATCATCGACGCCCAGGTCCGCGAGATCGCGCAGATGAAGCGCTACATCGCTCGGCTCGAGGCGCACCCGACGCCCGATAATGCGCCCGACCTCCCCTCCTATCGCGACAAGCAGGTGCCTCCCCCGCCCCCCGAAACCGACGAGAGCGTCGGCATCAACACGCTTCAGCCGATCCGCTGAGCAACATCGCTTGAGGGCTAATCGTTTGAAGCCCGTATCCCTGTTGAGCGGGGGCTTTGACGCAGGAGCGACACGATGAAGAAGATGATGATTTTGGCCGTCGCGGCCGCCCTCGGCGCGGTCCCCGCGGTCGCCCAGATGCAGGGCATGGACCATTCCGGCATGAACCATGGGCAGATGATGCGGCCGACGCCGGCGAACCCGTACCCGCAGGCCGAGATGGACATGCATCAGAAGATGATGTCGGCGATGGGTGCGGATGCCACCGAGACGTGGGTCCGCAAGATGGTCGAGCACCACCGTGGCGGCATCGCCATGTCGCGTATCGTGCTGCGCGAAACCAAGGATCCCAAGGTTCGCCAGATGGCCACCAAGACGATCGCAGAGCAGACCCGCGAGATCGGCGAGTTGAACGCCTGGCTGCGGGCGCATGGCAAGAGCGCCCAGTAATCGACTATCGTCCCTCCCCCCGTCACCGTGCGGGGGGATGGCCACCCGGGAACTCAGATATGGATCGCTTTCGCCTTCTCGCCGCCGCGCTGGCGTGCGCTACCCCTGCGGGGGCTCTCGCTGCAGGTCCCGTCCTGATGCATCGCGACCCGGGTTGCCCCTGTTGCGAGAAATGGGCGCAGCAGGTGAAGGCGCAGTTCGGCCGCGCCGTCCGCGTCGTCGACGATGCGAACCGGCCGGCGTTCATGAAGGCACGCGGTGTACCTCAGGACCTCGCCTCGTGTCACACTGCCATCATCGACGGTATGACCTTCGAGGGCCACGTCCCGATCGCCGACATGAAGCGCGCCCTTGCCACGCATCCGAAGGGCGTCACCGGCCTCGCTGTCGTCGGAATGCCGATGGGCTCACCCGGCATGGAAATGCCGGGCATGAAGGCCCAGGCCTATGACGTGATCGCGTTTGGGCTGAGCGGCCGCAGAGTGTTCGCCCGCCATTGAAAAAGGGAGGCGCGAACGCCTCCCTCTCCGCTTACTTCTTCTGCATGCCCGACATGTCGTGACCGGCGTGCTCGCCGTGCTTCATGTCCTTCATGTCGGCGCAACAATCCTTCTTCGCGCCGTCCTTGTCCTTGCAGCAGTCGGCGCCATCCTTGCAGCACTCCTTCCCGGCGCAGCAGTCAGCGGCGGCAAAGGCCGTGGCGGGAACGAGAGCGAGCGCGATGGCCGCGCCGATGAACTTGATGGTCTTCATGTGTAATTTTCCTCGAATGCACTGATTGATTGGAATCCACGTCGATCAGGCGGTTCGAGGAGGTGGCGGCGCAGGACCGCCCGAGCGACCAACAAGGGCATGAGGCTCGGGTGCGGGCAGGTTCGTCCGCACGGCGAGCTGCGGCGCGGGAGACGTGTGAACGTCGAGGACCGTCGCGATGCAGGCTCCTACGCAGTCCACCGAAGGGGCCTTTTTCACGGGCGTGGGCGGCGCTCGATCGCAATCGGCCATTCCGGCATGCGCCTCCGCAGGCGGAGCAGCCTGCGCGATGGCCTCGCACATTGGGCCCATCCGCACGAACAGCATCGCGCCCAGCAGGAGCAGCGCGAGTGTGCGGGCGAGGCGGCCGAAGCTCATGCGGCCCTTCTAGGCTGCGCCGGGACGCTGCACCAGATCAGTGCGCGACGCCCAGCACCATCCAGATCGCCATGGCGACCATCATCACGTTCTCGGTGAGCGACAGGAAGCCCAGCGGCACATTGCTGTCACCGCCCACGCACGCGCATTTCAGCTCGCGCTTGTCGACATACACGGCCTTGACGACCGAGACCGCCCCGATCGTCCCGATCACCAGCGCGATCGGCACCGACAACCAGGTCAATACGCCGGCCGCCATCAGCACGCCCGCCGCGCCTTCCGCGTAGGGGTAGATATAGGAGTATGGCACCCAGCGCTTCGCGAGCAAGTCGTAGTTGAGGAACATGGTCGCGAACTTCTCGACGTTCTGGAGCTTCAACAGCGCCAGCACACACATGGAGAAGGCGATGAACCACTCACCGGCGCGTACCGTGAAGGGTGTGCCGAGCACGGCATAGCTGGCCGCCAGCGCCATTAATGCCGTCATCGCGAACACAACCGCGACCGGCCGGTAGGTCACCGCCTTGGGGTCGGCCACGGTCTTGCCGAAAAACCGGCGCAGATCGTCGTAGCCGCCTACCCGCTCGCCACCGATGAAGGTCTGGGGTGTCGTTTTGACCCCGTGCTCGGCTTTGAATGCGTCGGTTTCCTCGCGCGTCGTCAGCCAATGGTCCTCGACCTCGTAGCCGCGTCGGTGCAGCAGGTCCTTTGCCTTCAAGCCGTAGGGGCAGGTGTGCGTCGGCATCACCATGCGGTAGATCGTTGCCTTCTTGGGCGCCGCGGTCGCCATGTTCTTCTCCACCATGTTCGCGACACCTATATAGGGGCCGTACTATGGTACGGAGTCAAGGCATGGCCGACGTGACAATTGCGGGGCTCGCGCGCGAGGGCGGCGTCGGTGTAGAAACGGTCCGCTATTATCAGCGCAGAGGGTTGCTCGAGACGCCGGAGAGGCCTGAAGGATCGGGCTCGAATGGCGGTATTCGCCGCTACACAGCAGACGATGTTCGCCGGCTCCGGTTCATCCGATCGGCGCAGGCCGCTGGCTTCACGTTGGAGCAGATCGGAGAACTGGTGGCGCTGGACGCGACCGACGATCGCGCTCGGGCACGCCAGCTTGCCAACGAGCGGATCGCGGCGCTGGATGCGAAGATCCAGGAGCTGAAGCGCGTGCGCGCATCACTCCAGCGGCTTGCTCATGAATGTGGGTCGGGCTCGGAAGGCCCCTGCCCCATTCTAACCGCGTTCGACGCCGACTGATCCGGTCGGTGCTATACCCCTTCCGCGCTGATCGCCTCTTATTCCGGCGCGGGAAGGTGGCGGTAGAGTGTCGGGACCGAGACGCCGATCGCCGGCGCGATCTCGCGCATCGGCATTCCGGAGGCCAGGAGCTTGCGGGCGGCCTCGAGCCGCTTGGGCGTCATCACTGTCTTGCGGCCGCCTACCCTGCCCTCGCGCTTCGCCACCATCAGTGCGGCCGTCGTGCGCTCGCGGTTCAGGTCCCGCTCCATTTCCGCCATGGCCGCCATGATGTGGAAGACGAGCTTGCCGGCGGTGCCGGCGGTATCGATCCCGTCCGTCAGCGAGCGGAAGCCGATACCCCGCTCCGCCAGCTCGGCCGCAAGATCGACCAGGCCTTTCATCGTCCGGCCGAGCCGGTCGAGCTTCCAGACCACCAGCACGTCGCCGGCGCGAGCGTGTGACAGGGCATCGGCCAAGCCGATCCGGTTCGCCTTCGCACCGCTCGCCTTGTCGCTGAAGGTCCGCTCACACCCCGCTTCGCGTAGTGCGTCGAGTTGCGGCGTCAGATCCTGTTCGGGGGTCGACACCCGCGCATAGCCGATCAGCATGGCACCTTCTCAAAACTCATCTCACGTGCCTAACACGACCAACCGCAATCGAGAATGTGTTTTGATACACGCTCCGCGCCTGCTAGACGTTCTCACATGGGCGCGGATCAAAATCGATCGTGGCTGTTGAAAAACCCGGTAGACGCTGACTCTTTTTCCATCGGGGATCAGACGGCGGGGCAGGCGGCACGCGTCGCGGCGGCGTCTGACGGAAGCGCGCGCTCGCCACGCCGATGTGTGAGGGCGGGCAACGCATGATGCCGACCGCCGCGCCTGAGGCATTCGCCAACCTCGTCGCGGCCGGCGGGTCGATGGAGAACTGCGCGCTTCGCGCTGGAGGTGGTCCGCGCCGTTGCCGACGCGATCGGCCCGGAGCGGACGGCGCTTCGCCTATCGCCCGGGCTCGCGACCGGCGGCATCGTCGAGGGCCGCGACAATGACGAGCTGTACCACTACCTTGCCGTCGAACTTGATCCGCTCGGGCTTGCAATCTCCACGTCCTCAATGCCGGGCGCGATGACATACTGGCGGACGTGCGGGTCCTGTATCGCGGGCCGATCATCCTCAATCGCCCAGGCCGCCCGCGCGAGCAGGTCGGCGCGGATGTGGCGGCAGGGCGCGCCGACATGGAAGCGCTAAGCGTCATGGCGCTGGCCAACCCGGATCTGATTGAGCGTCTGCGCACGGGCGCGCCGCTCAACGCGGCGCGGCCCGCCCTATTCTATGCGGGAGGCGGCGCAGAAGTATACACGGATTATCTTGCGCTAGCCGTCGCGTGAGAATGGGGGTGGGGGGCGCCGACTTTCCTACGTTCGCCCAGCCTGAACTCCGTTTCCCCATCCGCAGCCTGGCTCGGTAGTGGCGAGATGGTGGATGGGTCTGGGCGCTGGATTAGGTAGCGACACCGCTGGATCCACTCGACGGCTGGCTGCGGGTCCGACACCTAGGGCATCGTAGGACGGCAGCTCAAGCAGGCTCGCAGTAAGAGGTTCCGATTAATCTGCACAGGCGCCCAGTTCAGTCCTACTGACAGAGAAGTTTGGCTAGCCGCCGACCGAGCCTTTAGACTCGACAACTCGCATATTGCGGTGAACCGCGAGATTACGGGAAACACGTTGGCGGATCGTGAATGGCTCGAGATTAAGCGCTTGCAGAAGCTCCGCGCCGATCAGGGAGGCGCTCAGCGCCGGCGTAACAACGCTCTCGATGATGGCGAGCAACTCCGGCTCGGTGAACGCCGAGCCTTGCTGCTCGTCGGTTGAGATGTCGCGGGGGAGACGCGCTAACTTCTCGAACAGCGGCCGCAGGAGCGGGCTGCCGAAGGCGGCGAGGAAGCCGATCAGTCGGCCGACGCCGGTTTCCTCGAACACATCGAACACCAGATCGACCAGGGCCGCCTCATCGATCGTCCCGGCCTTCAGCGCACCTGCACCGCTTCGAACGCCCGCCAGCAGCTGCTCGATCAGCACGTCCGCCACGGCCGCCTGAAGGTTGGCGGCGGTGCCGAAGTGATGAGTGATGCTTCCGTGCGTCATGCCAAGCGCTGCGGCTACAGCCTGGAGCGTAATGGCGGCGGGTCCATCCTCGACGAGGATCTTCCGGGCTGCGGCGATTGCCTCGGCGCGAAGCTCGTCCGGATGTCGCCGACGACGTCGCGGGGAGGCCGTCGCTATTGTCATTAATGACAATATGTGCAAGGGTTTGATCGTTGTCAACGATGCCCTGGACACGGATCAGATGCCCGACGGCGGCAAAGGCCATATCTGCACGTTTGAGGTGGACGCCTCGGACATCGACCACATGGGGCACGTGAACAACACGGTCTATCTGCGGTGGATCCAGGACGCGGTGACGTCCTTCCGGAGGCAGAACGCTCCTGGCGACGTGGTGCGCTCGGTCGCATGGATCGCCCTGAAGCACGAGATCAGCTATAGTTGCCCTGCTTTTCTCGAGGAGCGTTTCGACGTTCAGATGCTCCTGGAACGCGTCGTCGGTGCAAAGTCTTTCGATGCCACGATACGACGTGGCGAGACCGTGCTGGCCGAGGTCAGGAGCGTGTGGTGCAGCGTCGATGTCACCTCGCTTCGGCCGGTTCGGCTCGCTCGGAGCGTGCGCAATCTGTTCTTGAGCGGATCGGAGGCGACCGTATGATGCGTCGCCCTGCATGGCAAAGTGCCCCGATCGCCGCTCTGCTTTGCGCCGCGACGGCGCATGCCCAAACCCAGGGCGAGCAGGTCCCGCAAACGCTAAGCTTCGATGCGGCCCTGGCGCGGGTCGATGACGCCTCCCCCGGGCTTTCGGGTGAGGACCACGCCGTCCGGGCAAGCGAGTTGATTGCCGGCGCCACCCGCAGCCTGAACCGTCCGGTGGTCACCACGTCGGCAAGCGTCATCGAGTACCAGAAGACCTTGTCGCTCGACCTGACCGGACCGAAGGACAATGCCGCAGCAGCCGCGACGAACTTCCTGTCGCAATTGCCCGGCCAGTTCCCCGCGGGATTGCAGCAGGTGGTCGGTGAGGTGAGCCAGCGGGTGGGTGCCGCCCTGCCGACGATCTTCGGCGCGATCCCCGACACGCTTCAGTATCAGACAAGCGACACTGTCTTCCGGCCGGCCATCACTGCTGCCATGCCGCTCTACACGGGCGGTGCGATCCCGGCGATCCAGGCGGGTGCGGACGGCGCGGTCGAGGTGGCCCGCGCCAGGCAGGCGGGTGGTCGCGACCTGTCTCGCGTCGGGTTGGTCCGCACCTATTTCGGTCAGCAGGTGGCCGCCCAGCTGACCCGGTCGACGCGCGAGACGCTCGCAGGGTTCGATCGGCATCTGTCGGATGCCGTGAAGCTCGAGCAGAACGGGGTCATTCCCCATGCGCGCGTCCTCCAGGTTCAGGTCGCCCGCGACGCCGCCGAACGCGCCTTCATTCGCGCGCAACTCGAGGAAGCGACTGCTGCCGACGCACTGTCGCGGTTGCTGGACCGACCCGCCGGCGTCGGCGCATCGACGCCGCTGTTCGTCAATTCGCAGCCACTGCCTCCCGTCGGCACGTTCCTGGAAGGCATAGACGCGACGCCCCGGGCACGCGGCGCCGACGCAGCACGCGACATCGCCAGTGCGGGCGTCGGCTTGGCGAAATCGCGCTACCGCCCGCAAGCCTTCGCGTTCGGCAGCTACAACGCCAACCGCGACAACGCTCTGCCCACGGAACCGGACTGGGTCGCAGGGGTCACCCTGCGCTACACCCTGCTGTCCAACTTTGACCGCAGGAAGTCGCTCGACGCGGCGCGTGAACGGGAGCGAGCGGCGGCAGATGCGGCAGCCCAGGCGCGCAAGGATGTCGCAGGCGAGATCGTCCGGGCCTGGAACCTGGTCGAGACGGCTCGCCGATCCTTTCTGCTGCTCGACAGCAATCTGGCGGCAGCGCGGGAGAACCTCAGGGTTCAGCGCATCTCCTTCAGAGAGGGCGAGACGCCATCCTCCTCGCTGGTCGATGCCGAGGCCACGCTTGCGACCACGCAGACCCAGCGGATCGCGGCAGCCTATGAATATGATCTGGCCCTCGCCGGGTTGCTCGCGGCCAGTCACCGCATTGACGACTTCACCACCTATCTGGCCCGCGCCGATAGACGTCTGGGGGATGATAAGTGAGCGAGGGATCAGCCACCCGGACGAAGCGACGCGCGCGACCGATCGCGATCCTCGTCGCTATGGTCGTCGTCGCCGTCGTCGCGGCGGGCCTCTGGCTGGCGAGCCGTCCGGCACCTGAGCAGCTGCAGGGTATGGTCGATGCGGACGAGGTCAATGTCGGCACCAAGGCGCTGGCGCGCGTCGAGCGTCTGATTGCGGAGGAAGGCCAGCGCGTGCAAGCGGGCACGCTGCTTGCCACCCTGTCCAGCCCGGAGATCGCCGGCAGCCAGGCGCAGGCGCAGGGCGCTCTCGACGCCGCGCGCGCGGTCGCGTCTGAAACCAATGAGGGCGCGCGGACCGAGGATGTCGCGACGCTGCGTTCGACATGGCAGGCGGCTCAGGCGGCAGCGGATCTTGCTGCCGTCACGAGCCGCCGCACCGCCAACCTTTACGCCGAAGGCGTGGTCGCTGCCCAACGCCGGGACGAGGCGGCTGCGGCGCGAGACAGCAGCGCGCGCAATGCCGAAGCAGCTCGCCAGCAGTATCTGAAGGCATTGGCGGGCGCGCGTCCGCAGAACAAGCAGGCCGTCAACGCCCAGGTCCGGATTGCCGAGGCCGGGCTGCGAACCGCCACGGCACTCGGGCAGGAAACGCGGCTGGTCTCACCGATAGCCGGCGAGGTGGCGCGCAAGCTCGTCCAGCCCGGCGAGGTCGTCAGTCCCGTCATCCCGGCCTATCAGGTCATCGACATCGATCACCCGTGGGTCGCGCTGAACCTGCGGGAGGATCACTATCGCGGCCTCAGTGTCGGCACGATACTGCGCGGCCATGTTCCGGCGCTGGGGCGCGATGCCGACTTCAAGGTCTACCTGATCGCGCCAAGGGGGGATTTCGCGACCTGGCGCGCGACGCGCGAGGCATCGGGCTATGACGTGCGCACCTTCGAGGTCCGGCTGCGTCCGGTTGCGCCGATCGCGAAGTTGCGCCCGGGAATGAGCGTCCTGTTCGACTGGCCGCAATGAACGCGTTCCGGCAGGCTCTCACGCTTGAGCTGCGTCATCTTCGTCACGAATACTGGGACCTGGCGGGGCTGACTCTGGTGCCCGGCATCCTGATCTTCATCGTCGCCGCCACCTTCTGGCAAGGGCCGATGCGTCAGCTGCCGCTGGCCGTTGTAGATAGTGACGGCAGCACCGCTAGCCGGGCCATCATCCGCGCGCTCGACGCATCACCGCTCGTTCATCTCACGGGGCTCTATCCGGGCGAGGTCGAGGCCGTTCGTGCGGTCCGCGCGGGCAACGTCATAGGCTTCGTGCATGTTCCCGCTGGCCTTGGCGAGAGCGTCGCGCGTCATCGCGAACCGGTCGTCCGCATCCTCTATAACGGCAGCTTCCTGAGCGCCGGTGGGCAGGTGTCCCGTGCAGCCGCCGAAGCAATCCGCGAAGCCATCCCCGAGATTGCCGCGAACCAGCTCATGAACCATGCCGTGCCGGCCAGCCGTGTCCGTCGGCTCGCCGTTGAGGCGACGCCGCTCGGCAACGCGCCGGTCAGCTTCGAATGGTTCCTGGGCCTGCTGATCTTTCCGGCGGTTCTTCACCTCGTGGCCGCCTGCGTCTGTGCGATGGCGATCGGCCGCGAACTGCGGAACGGATCACTGTCCGACTGGGCATCGGCCAGCGGCAGGGTTGCGCCGGCTCTGGCGGGCAAGATGCTGCCCTATGTCGCTGCCATCAGCCTGTGGGGCATCGTCTGGCTTCTTTATCTCACTCTGGCGCGCGGATGGCGCATCGAGGGGAGCCTGCCGCTGATCGCATTAGGGCAGACGCTGTTCTACGCGGCGACCGCAGCAATTGCGGCCCTGCTCGTCGCGGTGACACGCGAAACCGCGACCGCTCTGTCGGCGAGCGCCGTCTATGCCGGTTCGGCGCTTGCCTATTCGGGCGCGACGTTACCGCTGAACGGCGCCAACGCCTTTGCCCACATCTGGAGCAACGTGCTGCCGCTGACCCACTACATCGCTCTCCAGATGGGTGAGGTCAGTGGCCAGTCAGTTGCGGCAATGGTCGCTCCGGCCATGACGTTGGCAGCCTATGTCGTCATCGCCTGGGGCGGATCGGTCGCTCTGATCATGGCGAGGATTCGCCGAGCATGAGCTTCGATCTCGCCTTCCTCGCAACGTGGCGCACCATTCTGACGTCGCGCACGCTGCTCAGCACAACGCTGCTCGCCGTCGTCCTCTACGCATTCTACTATCCTGCGCCCTACTCGCACGAAGCTGCCCAGAAGCTGCCCGTCGTCGTGGTTGACCAGGATGGCAGCGCCCTCAGTAGAGCGATGATCGTCGACCTGGACGCCACGCGCGCCATCCGGGTTGCCGAGGTCGTCCCGAACGTGGCCACGGCCAGGCAGATCATGCGAATCGGCAAGGCTGACGGGATCATCCTGATTTCCGATAATCTGGAGCGTCAGCTTCGCACCGGAACGCCCGGCGCCGGCGTCGCCGTGTGGGTCAATGCAACCTACCTCCTGCGCGCCAGCACCATCGGCGAAGCAGTGACGGCTGTCATCCAGAACATCGCCACTTCACGGCTGATCCCCGGAACCCAACTCAGTCGCGGCGGGCTGCCCGTCGCGGTCACCACCGAACCGTTGTTCAATCGGACGGGTGGTTACAAGGGCTATGTCTTTCCGGCCGTAGCGGTAATCATCGTTCAGCAGACGCTGCTCTTCGGCGCCGCTACCTTCATGGGCGGACGACGCCGCTCCGGCGCATGGCGGATGGGTGTCGCGGAGTTCTGGGGAACGCTGGCGGCGTTCGCGTCGGTGGGCATTCTAGGGTGTTATTTCCTCTTCGGGTTCATCTTCTGGCTCCAGGCTGTGCCCGTCGATGGCGACATTACCGGCATGATGGTGATGGTCCCTGTCTTCGCCACGGCGGTTGCTGCCCTAGGGCTGCTCATCGGCAGCGTGTTCGATTGCGCCGAGCGGGCAACCTACATCCTGGCACCGACCTCGGTGCCGTTCTTCTTCCTCACCGGGACCGCCTATCCGCTCGATCAAATGCCGGGCTTCGTCGCCGCCCTATCTCACTTGATCCCGTCCACCGCCGGCGTCCACACGTTCGTCCCGTTGAACCAGATGCATGCGAGCCTGGGCGAGGTCACGATCCCGGCCCTGACCCTTGCAAGCCTTGCCATCGGCTATGCCATGCTGGCGTATTCGCGCCTCGTCGGCTTCGGCGCGATGGTCGGGACGTCCGCCACCGAGGCCTGAATGGAGGGCAATCCTCGCCAAGGAGCGCAAGCTCCACCGTTTCCGCGGCTGTAGTGTATCGCGCACTCATTCTAGCCGCTCGTAGTGGCTGCGACCTCGCTTCGCATGGCCACGAGACTTCGTGTCGCTGATCGCTGCCACCTACATCGATAGTTGCCTCACGTAGAGACCTGGTCGAGTCAGCAAGAAAGGGAACCATTCGGTTCCCCTAGTGTTGTTGGTGGGTAATTGCCGGGAAATGGCTGGGCCAAGCGGCGCCGCAACCGGCGTCGGGACATGGGCAACAGACGAGGTCAGGCTTTGAAAGCACCGCTTCTCTATTCGTCCGACATCGAGACGATCGCCGAAGATGAAGAGCGCCTGACGGCCGAGATCGTCGAGCAGATGGCGGCCGGGAACCGCTGCGCTTTCGAGCATCACCGCCATGCGATCCGCGACGCGCATGCCAAGTCCCATGCCGTCCTGAGGGGCACGTTGACGGTTCACGACGATCTGGCGCCGGAACTGCGGCAGGGCATCTTCGTACACCCATGCACCTACGGCGTGGTCGCACGGCTGTCCTCGGCGCCCAGCGACATTCATTCGGACGCGATCCCTGCGCCGCGAGGCTTCGCGATCAAGGTGATCGGCGTCGAAGGAGAGCGGTTGTCGCCCGATATCGGGGGCGCCAACCAGGATTTCCTGATGGTGAACTTTCCCGTCCTCGCCTTTGGCACCATCGCCAAATACAAGCTGATGCTGAGCCTTCTTGAGGCGAATGCGCATGCGCCCGACACCTTCCAGCGGCTGATCGCGGGCACTGCGCGGGGTGCCAAGAAGACAGTGGAGGCGTTGGGGATGACGCCCGGGGCGACACTCGAAGGTTTGGCGCGCGACAACCATCATCCGCTCGGCGAGAGCTACCATACGCAAGGTGCTATCCGCTTCGGTGACCATGTCGCCAAGCTGGCTCTGTCCCCAGCTTCCGATAACGTCCGGGCCTTGACGGGACAGCCGGTGGGCAAGGCGGATTTTTCCACGATGCGGGATGTTATGGTGGAGCATTTCGCCGGCCAGGGCGCGGAATATGCCCTGTCGGCGCAGCTCTGCACCGATCTGGCGGAGATGCCGGTCGAGGATGCGGCGGTACGCTGGGACGAGAAGGTGTCGCCGCATCGCCCGATCGCGACGCTGCGGTTCGCAGCGCAGGACGCTTACGCCCCGGCACGCCAGGTGTATGGCGACGACGTCCTGTCTTTCAATCCATGGAACGGCGTAGAGGCGCATCGCCCGCTTGGCCAGATCATGCGCATCCGCCGGGCGGCTTACGAACGCTCGACCAGCTACCGCCATCGGATGAACGCGCGCGCCCGGATCGAGCCTGACCAGCTTGATGACATTCCCGACTGAACAAGCAGGAGGTCGTGATGACCACAGACAACAAGGATCCGCGCCTCGCGGATGAGAGCACGCTTCAGGAAATCCGTCGCCGGGTGGAGGAAGTCGCCGCCGATGCACCCCACCTCGCCAAGATCGCGCTTGAAGCGATGATCCGCAAACATAATCCGGATCTGAAGGGCAGCGCCCGGTCGGCCGGCCGCGCCGGCAAGCAATCCGGCAACGTGTCCGAACTCACCGCCATCGCGACGCTCAAGCCGGGCGGCGCAGAGCGCCTGCGGCGGATCTTCGATCTCACCGGCGGCAACATGGACGGGGCCCAGCGCGTCTCCACCCTGCACGACATGCGCTTTGTCTTTTTCGACGATGATACGCGCATTCTGTTCGCGACCGCTTACGACGGCGACTGGGATGCCTACATCAATGACTTTGCGACCAAAATTCCCGAGCTCATGGACCTTCTGTTCGCCAACGTCGAAGGCTGGCCGGGGATCGACAGCCCCAAGGTGAAGGATTTCATCGCCGACCACCAGATCGACGCTGCCGGCTGGTTCGTTGCCAATCCGCAGGTGACGGTGGTCGACGTACGCCGTTTCCAGCGAATGGAGAAGGCGCTCAACGCGTTCCTCGATGCAGAGGCCGCCAACATGGGCATCGACCCGACGACCAAGGCGGCGCTCGGCCAACTTACCGACGCCATCTCCAAGCCGGAAGGGGTGGATTACTGACATGAGCGTTCTGGCGGACCTGAGGGCGCGCTTCAGCCGGGAGCGGGTCAAGCTGCAGCTCGACGACATCCAGGCCCTGATCCTGCGATCGCGGCCCGAGCCCTATGTCGGCCTGCACGCGATGCTGCACGTCGATGAAGCGGAAGGCGGTCGCGATCTGGTCCGCCGGCTCGCGCCGCACATCCCCTCGGCCGACGATTGGACGGACGACATGGACTCCTGGACCGGCGTCGCGATCAGCCATGCCGGCCTGAAGGCGCTGGGCGTGCCAGAGGCATCGCTGAAGAGCTTTCCCCTGCCATTTCAACAGGGCATGGCGGCCCGAGCCGAGCAACTGCGCGACTTCGGCGAGAATGCACCCGACCGGTGGGAAGATGCCTTTCGGCCCGGCACCTGCCATATCGCGCTGACGATCTATGCCCGCGACGAAGACGCGCTTGAAAAGGCGATCAAAGTTGCCATGACCGAGTTGGAAGCCTCGCATGGTGTCACGCTCGTCGGCACGCACAGCTTCGGGGCGGATGCCGATGCCAAGAACCCTTTCGGATTTCGCGACTCCATCTCGCAGCCGACAGTGGCGGGCGGCGGGGTGGACCCGCGGGGCGACGAGCGCGCGATCGCGGCGGGCGAGTTCATCCTGGGCGAAAACAGCGAGACCGGCGCGCCAGTCGCAATGCCCGAACCGGCCCCGCTCGGTCGCAACGGATCGTTCGTGGTCCTGCGCAAATATCAGAGCGCGGTTGGCGCCTTCAACGATTTCATCCGCGCAAACGCCGACAGCGAAGCCGACCAGGAGAAGCTGGCGGCCAAGATGTTCGGCCGCTGGCGCAGCGGCGCGC
The DNA here is from genome assembly GCF_050274375.1 of Sphingomonas sp. NPDC019816. NCBI lineage: Bacteria > Pseudomonadati > Pseudomonadota > Alphaproteobacteria > Sphingomonadales > Sphingomonadaceae > Sphingomonas > Sphingomonas sp. NPDC019816. Next base: position 6,460 of record NZ_JBNNOB010000013.1, on the reverse strand, counting down.
CGCTGATCCTGGCACCGGATCATGACGACGAGGCGCTGGGGGCGGATCGATCACGCAACAACGACTTTAATTTCGCGGAAGATCCCAAGGGACTGGTCTGTCCGCATTCAGCGCACATGCGCCGTCTGAACCCGCGCGACAGCCAGTTGACGATCCTGACCGACGTCAACATTCACCGCATCATCCGGCGCTCTTCCACCTTCGGCCCCAAGTGGACTCCGGACGTGACGGCGGCCGACGATGCGAAAGACGATCGCGGCATCTTCTTCATCTTCATCAGCGCGCGGGCGTACGATACGATCGAGTTCCTCCAGCAGGAATGGATCAACCGGGGCAACTTCATCGATCTTGGCACCGAAAAGGACCCGATCGTCGCGCTGCACGAGGAGCCCGGGACCTTCACCATTCCGCAGGAGCCGGCGCGAAAGCGCGTCAACGGCGTGACCACCTTCAACCGTCTGATGGGCGGCGAATATCTCTTCATGCCGTCGCTGACGGCGCTCCGGTGGATCGGTGAAGCAGGCTGGCACTGATCCGTCCAGCGGGCCTGAGGGGCGCTCGCAATACCGTTCGCATCGGCATGCCATCACCGTTTCGGCGGACGCGATCGACGAACTGGGCCACGTCAACAATGCTGTGTACCTGCAGTGGGTGCAGCAGGCGATAACCGCGTACTGGCGCGCGGTGGCGAGGAAGGAAGATGTCGACCGGCTTCGCTGGATCGTCGCTAGTCACGAGATCTTCTATCGAAAACCGGCCTATCACCGCGATAGTCTCATCGCGACGGTTCAGATTACCAAGCACACAGCGTCGCGAGCATGGTTCTCGACGCATATCGGCAGGGACGGCGAGACGGTCGCCGAGGTGCACTCGACGTTATGCTGTCTCGACGCGAGCTCGGGTCAACTCGTCCGCATCACTCCGGACCTTGCGCAGCCGTTCTGCCTGTAACACGCCGGGCCTATGAGGGGCGGTTAACCCTGGCGAGCAGCTTGGGTCGGATGGTGCGGCGCAGCCCGCGAGCAAGCTGCGCCACGGCCGATCATGCTCAGCCTCTGGGCATCGTCGGAACGGCTCGAGCGGTCGTCGCCGACGCTGACCGGGACCGATCAAAGCTCGGAGCGATGTAAGGAAGAGCCGCGATGGTCGGTGAAAAGAGAATGCCGAAAAGCCAACGCGGTCGGATAGGCCGGCCGAGTGCCAAAGAGGCGGCCAGTCTGGAAGACCGGATCCTGGCCGCCACTTGGGACTTGCTGCTCGCAAAGGGTGCCCGCGAACTCTCGGTCGAACGGATCGCACGTGCGGCTGCTGTCAGCAAGAAGACGATCTACACACGCTTTCATGGCCGCAGTGATCTCTTGATGCGCCTTCTGCGGCGCAAGCTTGAACTGGAAGAAAGCGGACTTCATGAGGACGTGGATGCGGAAGACTTTCGCGATGCATTCTGCAGCGTCGGGAGGCGTATCCTGGCCTTCTTGATCAGCGCGGAGCGTCAGGCGATCGCAGCGGTGCTGGCGGAACTACCGGACGCGCGGCATGATGCCTGGACCTCTACCTATGCTGTCGGTCTGCGCGCAATTGATGCCTTGCTAGCACATCCGGGAGCCGCGATCGCGCTAGCGAATCTCGATCTTGCGACGTTCCGTCATGCTTTGTTGCAATGTCTGATCGGTCGGGCGGAGAACATGCTGCGTGCTCCTGAGTCAGATCAGCCTATCAGCGAGGATTGGATGAAGGCCTTGGCAAAGCTCTTCATACGGCATGATTCGTAACCGCGGTGGTGACTGCCATAGCCAATAGCCTTGGCAGGGTAGAACGGCCTCGCCGCATCGCTCGTCTCCATCTGACGAGCTAACCTACAAATGGCATGATTTCCGGGGAGCAGGTCATCAGGCTTGAACGCACCCAGATTCTTGAGGTGAACCGAACCCAGCACCGAAACCTGCGTCTTCTCCCCGGCCACCTTGGACTTCCAGGCACGCGGATCAAATGCCGGGTCTCGCGCGATAGCTGCACTTCCCAGCGAAAGGCAGACCAATCCCATTATAAGTGCGCGCATCTGTAGCCCCCCTGTGCCCCGCGACCAGTGGCACGTTCTGATCGCCAAACACCAGTCGTTATGCCGAATTAGTGATTTCCGCTGCGACGCCTTCCCGATTGGGAACCTGTGACGAGAATCCCACCGCGCCGATCGCGCTGACGGCCGCCTGCGGGTTCCGCTTTCCCAAAACCTGTTCCCGATTTACAATTCCCAAAACTGCCGATTTTGACGGGGAAACGGGAAAGATGCTGATCGGCTATGCGCGTGTCTCGACGACCGATCAGGATTTGACGCTACAACTGGATGCACTGACGAAAGCCGGGTGCGAGAAGGTGTTCACCGACAAGGCGAGCGGCGCGAAGATCGACCGGCCGGGGCTGATCGAGGCGCTGGGCTTCGCACGCGCCGGCGACACGCTGGTGATCTGGAAACTCGATCGGCTCGGCCGCTCGATCCATGGTCTGATCGCGCTGGCCGCGGACCTGTCGGAGCGGGGGATCGACTTTCGGTCACTGACAGACGGGTTCGACACATCAACGGCATCGGGCCGGCTGCTGTTCCACATCCTCGCCTCGGTCGCCGAGATGGAACGCGAGCTGGTGAAGGAGCGGACGATCGCCGGGCTGGCGGCAGCGCGCGAGAAGGGCAGCACGGGGGGAGGGCGCAAGCTGGTGATGACCCCCGAAAGGATCGACACGGCGCGCAAGCTGCTTGCCGTGGGCGAAAAGCCGGCCCGGATCGCAAGGCTTCTGGGCGTCGGCCTCTCGACCTTCTACCGGCAGTTCCCGGCGAGCGACCGCCCGGAAGCAGCCACTACCGACATATAATCCTGTCTTGTTATCAAAGCCTCCCGGCGAGCCGACGCATCTTGTCCATTTCCCGCGCCAGCCGCATCTGCGGACTGTCGTACAGCTCGCGCATCAGGCGCATCTCCGGCCTGTTATAAATCTCCTGCATCAGGCGAACCGTTGGGTTCTCCTGCGCCGCGCGGATCGCACGAAGGGCAGGGGTGTCCATACCAGCCAGCAACATTGCACCACCCGAAATGGGTTCGCCTGCGAGCTGCGCAAGCGCGATGTTCCGGGCAACCCGCAAACCCGGGCCGGATTCCGCCTGCCGGTTGATCTTCGCATCGCGCCGGGCGCGAGCCTGATCCAGATACCGCTGGCCAGCCTTTTTCCACTTGGCCTGAAGGCGACGGATCGTTGCCTCATCCGGTGCGTCCAGCACCCGCTTGGCTGCCGTGGTCGGTTTCAGCGTCAGTGCCGCGATCATCATGTCCGCCATCTTGGCAAGGACAGGTTCATCGTTCAGACCCGATCCTTCTGGTCGGCCGCGTCCGCGCTTTGCTGCATTGTTCATCTGCCGGTCCTTTCCTGTGCCGACCGCAATATCAGCAAACAAAACAGTAGCTTCAATGACGATAAATCCTGAACAAAAGCGAGAATAATTGATCGTCAAAACGACGGATCGATCCCGGAAAGCGAGGATAATTCCTGCCTGTCGTCATGCCTTGCGAGTGTCCAGCAGACCGCTTTGTCAGGCAGGCGGGTCGAAGGTATCGCCATTCGGAAGGGTGAAGACCGATCCATCGAACGCAATGCCTTGGCCTCCAGCGGTCCGCAGCTCTTTGCGTCCAGGCATACGCCCATGAGGATCGTCCTTTGATGACGCATCGATCCAATGCTGCACTTGAATGACCTGTACGCGATGCCCAAAGTGGGTTTTAACCTCAACACTCTTCGTAGTCGGCTGCATGTGCGTTTCTCTCTGGGGTTATTTGACCTTACGGTGCTTCCATTCCGGCGCTCGGAGAAGCACTGCCGCATCGCCGTCATTGTTCCAAACAGCAGATTCAAGCTGCCAGTAGAAGCGATGCTTGGTATGACCATCGTCCATCTTCTCTGACGTGTTCGTGCCCTTTCCGGTCCTGAGCACGACAACGTCGCCAGCTTTCACCTTCTTGTCTGGAAACCAGTAGATATGGCGGAGCTTGTTGGAAACCGAGCCTTCAGCCGTGTAGGTCGTATCGCCAAGCAGATAGTGGCCGATATCGCAGTCATTATCGACCTTGATATAGACGTACTCCTTTTCGGCGTCGCCGTGCCCGCTGATGTTGCTGATATGCACGTCCATTGCCATCGCACCCTCCTATAGGTCGCCCATGCCTCCCACAGCGCCTCGAGCTGATCGGCTGTCATCACGCATAGGTGGGGTATATTTGTTCACCACCATTGGAACGCAAGTAGAACGTATGCTAGCCGGCATATCTGATTACCGCGGCTAGGTGCCGACGTTACGAGGGGTTGAAGAAGGCATGGACACACCGGCGCTGCGGAAGGCCCGAGGGGCATTCTTCACCCCGCCGGCGCTCGCCCGCTTCATTGCCGATTGGGCGATCCGCACCGACACAGACACCGTGCTCGAACCGTCGTGCGGCGATGCCGCTTTCCTGCTGCCAGCGATCGAACGGCTGCGTAGCCTCGGCGCCTCGCCAAACCTAGCGGATCAGCTCCACGGCATCGAAATCCATGACGCTTCGGCTCAAGCCGCACTCGCGCAGCTCTCGAGGCACAAGGTCGAGGGAAGGGTCGCTGTCGGCGACTTCTTCGACCAAGCACCGCCAGCGGCGAAGTTCGATGCCGTGATCGGCAACCCTCCCTACGTTCGGTATCAGCAATTCACCGGCGACGCTCGAGCCAAAAGCCTCCAGGCGGCGCTCGCGCAGGGGGTGCGACTGACCGGCCTCGCCAGCTCTTGGGCGGCGTTCACCATCCACGCCTCCGACTTCCTGAACGAAGGTGGCCGGCTCGGCCTGGTGCTTCCGGCCGAATTGCTGACCGTCAATTATGCCGCACAGGTCCGCCGCTTCCTGCTGTCCCGCTTCGCCAAGGTACGCCTGGTCCTGTTCGAAGAGCTGGTGTTCCCGGACGTGCTCGAGGAGGTGGTACTGCTCCTTGCGGAAGGAACGGGCGGGGCTCCCAGCTTCGAAGTCTATCAGGCGCGCAATATCTCCGACCTCGAGCGCATCTGCGCCAATTCCTGGATCGGCTATGCGCCTTCCGGCGATCAGAAATGGACGCCAGCCCTCCTGCCGGCCGCGGCGCTCGACATATATGCACGCCTGACAGAAGGATCGAGCTTCGCGACGCTGCTCGACTGGGGCGAAACTTATCTGGGCGCGGTCACCGGCAACAACGACTTCTTCTCGCTCAGCCGCAGCGACATTGCTCGCCTCAAGCTGAAGGCCAGCGAGCTGCTGGCAATCTCACCGCCGGGGTCGAAGCACCTACGTGGCCTGACCTTCGGGCAGGCGGCGTGGGAAGAGCTGGCCAAGGAGGGCAAGCGCTGCTTCCTGTTCGCACCTGGTGCGAAGCCAAGCGCAGCGGCACGCGCCTATATCGCGCACGGCGAAGCCACCGGCGTCCATCACGCTTACAAATGCCGTGTCCGCTCGCCGTGGTGGCGGGTGCCGATAGTGGAACGGCCCGATCTGCTGTTCACCTACATGAACCATGATCGTCCACGTCTCATCACAAACGATGCCGACGCCCAGCTCCTCAACTCGCTATATGGCGTGAAGCTGAAGCCCACAGTGCGCGCGATCGGCCGCGAGCTGCTGCCGCTCGCCTGTCTTAACTCGGCGACGCTGTTGGGCGCCGAAGTTGTCGGCCGTGCCTATGGCGGCGGCATGTTGAAGCACGAACCCAAAGAGGCTGACCGGCTCCCGGTGCCATCATCGGCCACCCTCGAGGCCGTCGCCGACGATTTGCGCGCGATCCGGCCGCAGATTGGGCGAGCGTTACGCAGTGCAAAGCCGCAGCGCGCGATCGATCTTGTCGATACCATCATCCTCGAGCGACACCTCGGCCTAAGCACTGCGGAAGTCGCCGGCCTCCGTGGTGCCCGCGATCTGCTGTTCCAGCGTCGTGTCACCCGTAGCAGGAGCGAACGTGTCACCGATTGAGAAGGCGATCGACGCCGCGCTCCGATCCTTACAGCCCAAACCCGACGACACAGCCTCTTCGGACAAAAAGAAGGCATACAGCGAAGCCATGTCGGCCGCCGTTGCCAACACGATCGGTGCCGAGCTGCGACGCCGCGGTTGCAAGGAAGCCCGTCCGGCCGAACCGGGCGAGCTGGGCGGGTCAGGCGCCGAACGTCGGATGGCTGGCGGTATCGGTGCCAAGAAAGTCGACGTGACCTGGGCGACCGAAGAATCCGGCCTGCTGCTTGGCATATCGATCAAGACGATCAACTTCCGCGACAGCCGCACCCGCAATTTCCAGAAGAACCTCACTAACCGACGCGGCGACATGCTGATTGGACTTGCCCCGGAAAAGTGGAGAGTTCCCTTGAGGTGAAAGGCGAACTCGATGACGAAGCAGCGACGTTTCACGAAGGAATTCGAGGAGGAAG
>NZ_JBNNOB010000012.1:0-44194 GCF_050274375.1 Sphingomonas sp. NPDC019816 | reverse complement strand
GCGGTGTCGAGCACAACCCGATCGGCGCGCAAGCCGGACGCCGGCACTCCGCGTTCCTGCGACAGACCCAGGAACGCGGCCGGATGCGTCGCGGCCATGGCCGCCGCCCGGTCGACGGTGATGCGCAGCTGCTCGACCGCATTGGCGACCGCCGACCCCATGTCGAGATCGGAGCCCGCCAGCGTGCCGTCGGCATAGGTGCACTTGCCACCCGACACGTCGATATGACGGCCGTGCAGGACGAAGTCCTTCTCCACCGCGCCGACTGACGACATGGCGTCGGTGACGAGCATCAGCTTGTCGAACGGCCGCGCCTTCAACGCCAGCCGCAGCATCGGCGCGGAGACGTGGAAGCCGTCGATGATCAGGCCACTATAGGGACGCGGATCGTCGAGCGTGGCGCCCGCGAGCCCCGGCACCCGCTGCTGCATCGCAGGCATCGCATTATAGAGATGGGTGACACCGCACAGTCCCGCATCGAACGCGGCGACCGCCTGTTCGTAGCTCGCCTCGCTATGGCCTGCGCTGACCAGCACGCCAGCGTCGACCAGACGGCGGATCGTGTCGATGGGCACGCGCTCGGGCGCGATGGTCAGCATGACCTTGCCTTTGCGCGGACGAGTCAGGACGGTGACCATCTCCTCATCCAGATCGCGGAAGCGCGCCGGGTCGTGGATACCTTTCCGCGCCGGGTTCAGCACCGGCCCCTCGACATGGATACCGACGATACCGGGCACCTTGGCCTCGATCGCTTCGTCGATCGCGTCGAGCGCGCGCGCGATCTTCTCGGGCGTCTCGCTGACCAGGGTCGGCAGCATCGCGGTGGTGCCGTACACGGCATGGGCCGCCGCCATGGTCGCGATGCCGTCCACGTCGAGACGGTCGTTGAACAACACGCCGCCGCCGCCATTGACCTGCGTGTCGATATAGCCGGGCACTACCCAGCCGCCGTTCAGGTCGATGGTGTCCGACGAACCCTCGACCGCGCCGATCGACGCGATACGATCGCCATCGACAATGATCTCCGCGCCCGGCAGGACCCCGCCTTGGGTCGCGACATGGCCGTTGACGAAACGGAAACGGGTCATAGCGTGCGGGTCACTTTCTGAAGATGCGGCGGCGAGTCGGGGTCCATGCCACGGGCGAGCGCCAGTGCCTCGACCATGCGGTAGAAGCTGGCGAGCATCGCGATCGGCTGCAGCGCGGGGTGGCCGGCGACCATGGGCAGCATGCCACCTTGCCCCGCGACGAACGGCTTGGCGCCGCGTTCGGCGAACTGGTCGGCAACCGCCTTCACATCCTCGCCAGCCGTGTCGGACGTTGCGAAACCCAATACCGAATAGCCGGGCTCGACGATACGCATCGGACCGTGACGCACTTCGGCGGCGCTGAACGGCTCGGCCTGGATCGAGCAGGTTTCCTTGAGCTTCAGCGCGGCTTCCTGCGCCACCCCGTAACCGTAACCGCGACCCAACACGAACATCTGGCTAACGTCGCGAAGACCTTCGACCGCCGAGGACCAGTCGAGGCCGAGCGCCTGCTCGACCTGACCAGGCAGATCGTTGAGGGCGGCTTCCAGCGCCTCGTCGCCCGCCCAGGCGGCGGCGAGCTGCGCCAGTCCGGCGAGTGCGGTCAGACAGGACTTGGTGGCGGCAACGGCCTTTTCGGGACCGGCCGATAGCGGCAGAAAGGTGTCGGCGCCGGTCGCCAGCGGCGACTCCTCGTCGTTCACGAGCGCGACGATATGCGCGCCGCCCGCGCGATACGCCTCGACCGTCGCCAGCAGGTCCGGGCTGCGCCCCGACTGCGAGATGGCGATGACCAGCGCGCCTTGCACCTTCATCGGCGTCTCGAAGATCGACGCGACCGAGGGCGCGGCCGACGAGACCGGCACGCCGGTCTTGGTCTCCAGGATATATTTGCCATAGGTCGCGGCGTGATCCGACGACCCACGGGCGATGGTGATGATCACCGGCGGCGGGGCGGCACGCAGCCGCTCGGCCAGCGCCCTGACGGTCGGCGCATTGCGCGCGAGCAGCCGGGCGATCGCCTCCGGCGCCTCCCCCGCTTCCGCTCCCATCAGGGTGCCGGTTCCCGCTTTACCGGCGGTCATCACTTCAGACATCGGTTAACTCCGCGACGAAATCATAGGCATCGCCGCGATAGAAGGACTGGGTATATTCCACCGCCCGTCCATCGCGTAGAAATCCGCGCCGCTCGATCAACAGGCCGGCATGGCCTGGATCGACGTCCAGCATCTTGGCATGATCGGCCCCGAACGGCACCGCGCGCAGCCGCTGAAGCGCACGCACCGGGCGATTGCCCGTGCGCTCCAGCGCAGCGTAGAGCGAGCGATCCACCGCCTCGACCGAGGGCAGCGCGAAGCCGGCGATGGTCGAGATCTCGATCGCCATCGGCACGTCATCGGCATAGCGCACGCGTTGAAAGCGATAGACCGGCGCCCCCGGCGACAGACCCAGCGACAGCGCCTCCTCGGGCGTGACGGTGCCGGATGCGCGGCTGACCCATTCGCTGCTCGGCGTGCGACCGCGCGCAATCATGTCTTCGGAAAAGGAGGACAACTTGGAGAAGCTCTTTTCCACCCGCCCCGCGACGAAGGTGCCGGCACCGCGCCGACGCGTCAGCAGCCCCTCCTCGACCAGGCCACCGATCGCCTTGCGCACGGTGATGCGCGACACGTCATATTCGATCGCCAGGTCGCGTTCGGCGGGAATGGCGTCATCCTCGGCCAGCACATTGCCGGTGATCGCATCGCGCAGCAATTGCTGAAGCTGGAGGTACAGCGGCGCGGGGTTCCCCTTTCGGAAGGCGCCGACCTGCGCGGAAAATGTCATGGCCGCGCCATCCCCCTTTGCAGGCACGTCGCTCATGCCGCGCCCCGCTTCGCACACGGACTTATCGCAGCCCAACCACCGGAGCAATAGGTATTATATTTGGCATACATTGGGATTTATCTCCTCTCTATCGTTTGGCGTAGCGCCGCCACCCTTTCCAACTGCGTCCGCCGCCTGGGACCGCTTGCAAAGCCCATCGCCGTGATCCGGGGATCGCCCCAATCCTCACGTACGCTGGCCGACGCATGGATCGCATCGACCCCGGTCCGGGCGATCAAGGGACGGACATTGTCCGCCGAGACGCCCGATCCGGCGATGATCGCGATCCGGCCATCGGCGGCGGCGACCATCGCGGCGATGACGTCCGCTCCCGCGTCGGCCGTCGCCGCCCCGCCCGAGGTCAGGATATGGTCATAGCCCAGCCGCACCGCCTGTTCGACCGCCGCGACGGGATCGGCGACCAGGTCGATCGCGCGGTGCAGAACGATGGCGACATCCCGCGCGGCATCCCGCCACCGGGCCAGCGCATCCAGGTCAAGACTGTCGTCATCCGCCATCGCACCCACGACAACGCCCGCGACCCCCAACCGGATCATATGACCGATCTCTTCGGTTGCGAGCGTCCGTTCCGCCCTGTCGTAGCGAAAGTCGCCATCACGGGGCCGGACCATCGCGTGCACGGGTACGCCCGATGCCACCGCGCCGGCCACCAGCGCCGCCGACGGGGTCAACCCACCGAGCGCCAGCGCGCCGCACAATTCGATGCGGTCGGCACCACCAGCGACCGCCGCCGCGACTCCATCGGCATCGTCGACACAGATTTCCAGAAGCGGCCGCCCGATCGGCCCCGGCGGTATCGTCATGCTCTTCCCCCTGGCTGCGTCCCATTTCGATCCGGCGGCCGCCACCCATGCCCCCGGATTGCGCCATTTAAACAGCAAGTATCGCCTTGGACCAGCCCAATGGTCTCGTCGCAAGCCGACAATGTTTTTCCCCTTTGCGGACCAATGTCATTTTGGTTACAAGTTGGTCGTCTGAGCATATGATATAAAAAGCTCGTCCGGGGAGAGGACATCGAACTCCCCGCTTATGGATCAAGAGCAGTTCGCGTGGTGGCGCGAAGAATAAAGGGGGGATTTTCCAGCATGTTAAGCTTTCGCAGCATGATCCTGACGGCGACCGCGCTCGCCGGGCTTCAGGGTACCGCCTTCGCGCAGACCAATGACCCGCAAACGACTCAGGCGCCGTCGCAGACCGCCGCCGGCAGCGACAATGCCGAGAATAACGGCGACATCGTCGTCACCGGTTTCCGCCAGAGCCTACGCAACGCCATCAACGTCAAGCGCGAGGCCAATGTCGTCGTCGACGTGATCACCGCCGAGGACGTGGGCAAGTTCCCCGACCGCAACGTCGCGGAGTCGCTGTCGCACATCCCGGGCGTCAGCATCGACCGCCGCTTCGGCGAAGGCGAGAAGGTCGCGATCCTGGGCACCGACCCGGCACTGAACCGCATGCTGCTCGACGGCCACGCGCTCGCCTCGGCCGACTGGGGCGGCAACGACAACGATCCGTCCAGCCGCACCTTCAACTATTCGCTGCTCGCCCCCGAACTCGTCGACCGTCTAGAAGTCTACAAGTCGCCCGAGCCGCGCATCGAAGAAGGCAGCCTGGGCGGCACGGTCATCGTGCGCACCCGTCGCCCGCTCGACCTGAAGCCCAACGCCATCTTCGCCTCGGGCGGCTATACGTACAATGACCGCTCCGAGAAGGGGAACATCCGCGGGTCGGGCCTGTACAGCTGGCACAACGAGGCCGACAATTTCGGCTTCCTGGTCGCGGCGACCTATGACAAGCAGAACCTGACCCGTGCGGGCGTCGAATTCTTTGGCTATGAACGCGGCGATGAGCGCTTCTTCCAGACGCAGAAGAATGCCAAGGGTGAGCCGCTACGCGGCTCCAACGGCCGCCCGCTTCTAATCAATGATGCCTCGGGTCAGCCTCTGCTGAAGAACACCAACGCGACCGTCACGGGCGGAACGCGTCAGGACCTTGCCAACGCCTATCTGCCCTTCGGCATCAATTATGCCTATTTCCAGCAGCAGCGTGAGCGCACTAGCGTATCGGGCACGATCCAGTATCGCCCCGCCCCGAACCTGACGCTGACCCTGAATGGGTTGCACATCGACGGCAATTACAACAATTACAGCCAGTCGATGTACACCATTCCGGGCGCCTGGACCGGTGACGTGCTGCAATCCGCCAATGTCAGCAACGGCGTGGTCAATTCGGCCGCCTTCGGCGCAGCGAACGGCCAGTCGGCGCAGCTCGACACGCTGGTCCGCAAGACCAAGCTGAAGACCGACAACCTGAACTTCTTCGCCGATTGGGAAGGCGATGACGGCGCGAAGATCAGCTTCGCGGGCGGCTGGTCGAAGGCGACCGGCGGGCGCAATCCGGAATATCTGTTCAACGTCCAGACCAAGCTGCCGTTCAGCTATGCCTTTACCCCGACCTCGGCGACGGTGAACTTCACCGGCGACCTGACCAACCCGGCCAATTACTTCACCAACCCGAACAACAACCCGGCGCAGATCGAGGGCCGCCCGGTCATCGTCAACGGCACGCAGCTCAACGCCGCGCAGATCGGCGGGCTGGACTATAGCGTCACCACCGACCGCGACATCTTCGGCGGCTATGACGCAACGATCCCGGTCGAGTTCGGCCCGTTCAAGCAGATCCTGCTGGGCAGCCGCGTGACCGACCACGTCAATCGCATCGACGGTCGCGGTATCAACACCTACAAGACCAGCTCGCAGACTGCCAACCAGCTGGGCGTGCCCACGCTGGTGACGCCGGACGGCGTGTTCGACGGCAGCGGCGGCATGGGCAATGCCACCAAATATCTGAACCTGCCCGAACAGTCGGTGATCGATATCCTGGCGAACTCGATCAACAGCCCGCTGGTCAACAAGATCGGTGCGTCGACCAAGGTGCGCGAGACGGTCATCGCCTCGTACATCCAGGCCAATTTCGATGAAGGCGGTCTGCGCGGCAACATCGGTGGCCGTCTGGTCTATACTCGCGACAAGTCCAACTACGCCCTGTCGCTGACCACGCGGACTAACCCGAACCCGACGCCGACGCCGACCCAGTCGACGACCGACTATCTAAAGTTCCTGCCGAGCGTGAACATCGCCTATTCGATCACGCCCGAGTTCATCGTGCGCGGCTCGGTCGCGCAGGTGATTTCGCGTCCGCGCTATCAGGACCTCGCAGCGGCCGTATCGCAGAACGACGTCACCAACGACGCCGGCGGCGGCAACCCGAACCTTCAGCCGTACGAGTCGACCAACTATGAACTGACGGCGGAATGGTATCCGCGCGCCGGCTCGCTGGTGGCGGTCGAACTCTTCCGCCGCGACATCTCGAACTACATCATCAACACCATCTCGCAGTCGGAGTTCTTCAACTCGCTGCGCAACCGCCTGGAAACCTATAACGTCAACCGCCCGATCAACGGCGGCAAGGCGAAGGTCAACGGCGCGCTGATCTCGGGCCAGACCGAAATCTGGGGCGGCTTCGGCATTCAGGCGAACTATTCGTACCAGGACAGCTCGACCTCGTCGGTCGACTCGAGCGGTGCGGAGCTGAACCTGCCGTATCTGTCGCGCCACACCGTCAACGTGATCCCCTATTTTGAAAGCGGGATCTTCCAGGCGCGTCTCAGCTACAACTACCGCTCGAGCTATTTCCGCACGATCGGTCGCCTGAACTCGCGTGAAATGGTGGCGCCGTACAGCCAGCTCGACTTTTCGGCGGGCGTGAACCTGACCAAGGAGATCACGCTGACCGTCAACGCGCAGAACCTGCTCGACGAGACCTATTATCAGTATAACGCGACCCGCGATCGTCCGACCGCCTTTTACAAGAACGGCCGGACCTATGCGGCGTCGGTGGCGGTGCGCTTCTAAGGCTCGCCTAACCCTTCTGCATCCCCTCCCGCAGGCGGGAGGGGACCGAGGGGAGGGAAATGGGGTCTCACCGAGACCATCCCATGCGGCCTGCCCTCCCCCATCCCCTCCCGCTTGCGGGGGGGCGTGAGACACACTTAGCGTAGTCTATCGAAAAGCCCGTTGGTCCTTCCGGATCGGCGGGTTTTCCCTGTCCGGTGACTTCAAGGAGTCACCGAAATGCTGCGCCGCTGTCACCGATCTGCGACGTGGGCGTCACAGATGACAGGCATGATAATCCCAACGCCAAGCGTGGGGAACTCCGATGCCGATGACCAGCATTCCGATGGATGGCTCGCTGCACGAAGACGCCGCCATTCTCGACTTCATTCCTCGCGCGCCGGTGACGCCCGAACCAGAGGGGAATGCACGGCGTCGCTATCGCACCATCTGGATTTCGGACGTCCATCTCGGCACGCGCGGCTGCAATGCCGAGATGCTGATCGACTTTCTGGATCATGTCGACAGCGAGACCATGTATCTGGTCGGCGACATGATCGACGGCTGGCGGCTGAAGAAGAAATTCTATTGGCCCGCCGCGCATAATGACGTGGTCTGGCGGCTGCTGAAGCGCGCCAAGCGCGGCACCCGCGTCGTCTATATTCCCGGCAATCACGACGAGATCTTCCGCCAGTTCACCGGCATGGATTTCGGCGGCATCGCCATTTGTCGCAAGGCGATCCACGAGACGGCGGACGGCCGCCGCCTGCTGGTCCTGCACGGCGATGAGTTCGACGCGATCACGCTGGCGCATCGCTGGCTCGCCCATGTCGGCGACTTCGCTTATACCGCGCTGATGGAGGTGAACCGCTGGGTCAATATCGTCCGGCGGTGGATGAAGCGCCCCTATTGGTCGCTGTCCAAGCACGCCAAGGCCAAGGTGAAGAACGCGGTCGCCTTCATCTCGCATTTCGAGGAAGTCGTCGCCCATGCGGCGGGCGCACGCGGCGTCGACGGGGTGGTGTGCGGTCATATCCACACCGCCGAGATCCGCGACATCAACGGCGTCACCTATTATAATGACGGCGACTGGGTGGAGGGCTGCACCGCGCTGGTCGAGCATTTCGACGGCACGATGGAGATCCTGCACTGGGGCGACGAGATGGAAGCGCGGCGGCAGCGGCCCGTCGTCGCCGCCATCGCCGCCTGACCAAGGGGCCGAGCGGATGCGGATCGCGATCGTCACCGATGCCTGGGCGCCGCAGGTCAACGGCGTCGTCCGCACCCTGCAATCGGTGACCGCCGAATTGCGCGCGATGGGGCATGACCTGTGCATCATCGCGCCCGATCGCTATGCCTCGATCCCCTGCCCGACCTATCCCGAAATCCGGTTGGCGCTACCAGGCCCGGGCAAGGTCGGGCGGACGCTTGCCGCCTTCCGGCCCGACGCGGTGCATATCGCGACCGAAGGACCGCTGGGCCTGCTCGCGCGACGCTGGTGCCTGGCGCAGGGGCTGCCCTTCACCACCGCTTATCACACCCAATTCCCCGACTATGTCGCGGCACGAATGCGCGCGGTCAGCCCCGAATTCGTCTGGCGCTATGTCCGCTGGTTCCACGCCCCCTCGGCGGCGATCCTGGCCTCCACCCCTAGCGTCGCCGCGACGCTCGCCGCGCATGACCTGCCGCAAAGCCGCCACTGGGGACGCGGTGTCGACACCGCGCTGTTCCGCGCCGACGGCCCGCGCGACGCCTTCGTCGCCGGACTACCCGGCCCGGTGCAGCTCTATGCCGGTCGCGTCGCGGTGGAAAAGAACATCGCCGCCTTCCTCGCCACCGACACGCCGGGCAGCAAGGTCGTTGTCGGCGACGGCCCCGCGCGTGCGAACCTGGCCGCGCAATATCCCGACGTGCATTTCCTGGGCGCGAAGTTCGGCCAGGATCTGGCCGCCATCTACCGTGCGGCGGATGTCTTCGTCTTCCCCAGCCGCACCGATACCTTCGGGCTGGTCATGATCGAGGCGCTGGCCTGCGGCACGCCGGTCGCCGCGCTGCCGGTCCAGGGGCCGCTCGATGTGCTGGGCCCCGAGGTCGGGGTGATGGACGTGTCGCTCGGCAAGGCCATCGCCGGAGCGCTGACGCTGGATCGTGGAACCTGTGCCACCTACGGTCAGGGCTTTTCCTGGCGGGCCAGCGCCGAGCAGTTCCTGGCGGCGCTAGCTCCGATCGGCCAGACGTTGAAAGCGGCGGCGTAGAATGCTCCTCGGCGCGGGGAGCCTCCACACAAGACATTTCTGGCGGAAGCCCCCCCCACCCGCTTCGCGGCGGTCCCCCTCCCCGTGCCGGGGACGATCGCATGTCACCGCGATCCACCATAAATCCCGTTTAACGGGTTGAACGCGGCTTGCCTCGCATGTCATGCTGAGGCTCGCGCGATTCGTGACCTTTGCCGTCATGCCTCGCTGATCTGCCGGTCGTGCCGCTTTCGTCGCCATGACCCTTTCCAACCGCTGCACCCGGAAGGTCCCCGATTGGACATCGTCACGCTCAGCCTGTTTCTGCTGTTCGCCGTGGTATTGAGCGGGATCGTCTCGCGCATGCTGCCCGCCGCCCTGCCCCGCCCGCTCGTGCAGATCGCGCTGGGCGCGGCGATCGGCGGGATCGCGCAGATCCGGGTCGAGCTCGACCCCGAGATCTTCTTCCTGTTGTTCGTGCCGCCCCTGCTGTTCCTCGACGGCTGGCGTATCCCGAAGGACGAGCTGTTCCGCGACGCGGGCGCGGTTCTGGGGCTGGCGCTGGGACTGGTGTTCCTGACCGTGCTCGGCATGGGCCTGTTCATCCACTGGATGATCCCGGCCATCCCCTATGCGGTGGCCTTCGCGCTGGCGGCCGTGGTGTCGCCGACCGATCCGATCGCGGTGTCGGCGATCGCGCAAAAGGCGCCCATTCCCAAACGCATGATGCACATCCTGGAGGGGGAATCGCTGCTCAACGACGCCTCGGGCCTGGTGTGCCTGCGCTTTGCGGTGGCGGCGGCGCTGACCGGCACGTTTTCGCTGACGTCGGCGTCGCTGACCTTCCTGTGGATGGCGGTATCGGGCGTGGGCCTGGGCGTTGCCATCACCTGGGGCACGGTCACCGCGAAGAACGTCTTCGCGCGCCGTTTCGGCGACGATAGCGGGTCGAACATCCTGGTCAGCCTGCTGATCCCCTTCGCCGCCTATCTGGTCGCCGAGCATGCCGAAAGCTCGGGCATCCTGGCGGCGGCGGCGGCGGGCATCGCCATGTCGTTCACCAACGTCTCGTCCGGGGCCAAGGCCGCGACCCGTATCCGGCGGCAAGCGGTGTGGGACATGCTGCAATTCACGCTGAACGGCATCATTTTCGTATTGCTGGGCGAGCAATTGCCGCAGGTGTTCGCCGATGCGCGCGACACGGTGATGCTGACCGGGCACGACAGCGTCTGGTGGCTGGGCCTGTATGTCATCGCGATCGTCGCGGGTCTGGCAGCATTGCGCTTCGCCTGGACCTGGGTCGCGCTGCGCCTCACCCTGTTCCGTCAGCGCAACGATCCGCAGTGGACCAGCCCGCCCCGCCGGGTCATCACCGCCATGTCGGTCGCAGGAGCGCGGGGCGCGATCACGTTGGCGGGTGCGCTGACCCTGCCGCTGACCCTGACCGACGGCTCGCCCTTTCCGGCGCGCGAGCTGGTCATCTTCCTGGCGTGCGGCGTCATCCTGTTCTCGCTGGTGATCGCCAGCCTGACCTTGCCGCTGCTGCTGCGCGGGCTGGAACTGCCGCGCGGCGATGCGACCAGCGAGCTGGACCGTACCCGCGTCGCCGCCGCCAAGGCCGCGATCGCCGAACTGGAGCGACTTCAGCATGAAATGGCCGAGGGTCGCGACGACGCCGACCAATATGTCGAGATCGCCTCGCGTCTGATGGATGGGTATCGCAGCCGTATCGACACGCTGGAGGGGGACCGCGACCCCGACGAGGCGCGGCGGATGGAGGCGCTGGAGCGCAGGATGCGGCTGGCCGCGATCCGGGCCGAGCGGCGGGTGGTGTTCGATCTGCTCAACACGCGTGCCATCGGTTCCGAAACCGCCGGGCGGCTGGGCCGCGAGCTCGATCTGCTCGACACCCGCCTGTCCGCGCAGACCTGATCGCCGCGGGCCGGGCGATGCGCCGGCCCGCCAATCCATTGCATCGGCGCCCGTCGATATCCGACGTGTAAAAGGGGTGGACGCCCCCGATCCACCTCGCCATGATACCAAAACATATCATGAGAATACCGGCGAGCGACAAGCCGGTGGATTTGGGGGTCTGGGTGGCGAGAAAGAGCCTGACAGGACGGGGCACCGGTCCCTTCGCCGCCGCGCGCCATGGCCTCGGCGATATGCGTTCACGTCTGTCCACCGCCCCGGGCGTGCGTCGCCATGCGACCGCCGGGGCGCCGTTTTCGGGGAAAATCGTCTTGAAACATCGTCTCGGCCTGATCCTGGCCGCGCTCGTCCTGCCCTTCCCCGCGCTGGCTGCGCCCAAGACGGTGGCGACGCTAGACCGCTGGCAGGTGCGGATCGATCCTAAGGACGCGTCCGCCGCACGCGCCCATCCGCAGGCGGCAAGCTGGCTGGCGGCAACGGTGCCGGGCAGCGTGCAGCAGGACCTGATCGCCGCCAACATCGTCCCCGATCCCTATAAGGGCGCCAATGAGGCCCCGATCCAATGGGCGGGCCTGACCGGTTGGCAGTATCGCACCAATCTCGACGTGACGCCGGAGATGCTGCGCCGCGATCACCTGGACCTGGTGTTCGACGGGCTGGACACCTTCGCGACCGTGACGGTCAACGGCCAGCGCCTGTTGTCGGCGGACAACGCCCATCGCCGCTGGCGCGCCGACGCCAAGCCGTTGCTGAAGGCGGGCGCGAACGAGATCGTCGTCACCTTCGCCTCGCCGATCAAGACGCTTCAGCCGATGGTGCTAGCCGAGAAGCATCCGCTGCCCGGCGAATATGACTCGCCTTACGGCGACGAGCCCAAGGGCGTTCAGACCTCGCCCTATATCCGCAAGCCCAAATACCAATATGGCTGGGACTGGGCGCCGCGCATCGTCGATATCGGCATCTGGCGTCCCGCCCGGCTGGAGGCGTGGGACGCCGCGCGTATCGATAATCTGCGTATCGAGCAGGAAGCGCTGACCGATGCCGAGGCGCGCATCCTCGCCCGTGCTTCGGTGGTGGCCGATCGTGCGCAGACCGGGCGGATGGACGTGACCGTCACCGGCCCCGACGGCAAGCGCGTCCGGGTGCGCCGCGATGTGGCGCTGCAAGCGGGCGAGAATGATGTCGTCGTCCCCGTGTCGATCGCCAAGCCCCAGCGCTGGCAGCCGATCGGCTTCGGTGCGCACCCGCTCTATACGGTCAACGCCGCGCTGGCCGGGGCGGATGTAGTCCAAAAGCGTACCGGCCTGCGCACCGTCGAACTGGTGCGTGAAGGTGGCAGCTTCGGATTGAAGATCAACGGCAACGTGATCTTCGCCAAGGGGACCAACGTCATCCCGTTCGACGCCTTTCCCGCCCGCGTCCACGCCGCGACCGAACGCGCGTTGCTCGAAAAGGCGGCGGCCGCGAACATGAACATGGTCCGCATCTGGGGCGGCGGCTATTATCCCGAGCACAGCTTCTACGACGCCGCCGACGAGCTGGGCCTGATGGTCTGGCAGGACTTCATGTTCGGCGGCGCGGCCACGCCCCCCGACGCGAAATTCCGCGAGAATGTCCGGGTCGAGGCCGAGGAACAGGTCGCGCGCCTGCAATCGCACCCCTCGCTCGTCATCTGGGCGGGTAATAACGAAGTGTTGTCGGGCTGGGAAAACTGGTCGGATCGCAAGGCGTTCAAGAAGGCGGTTGGCCCCGACGAGCAGGAGCGGATCGGCACCGGCATGGCCGTGCTGTTCGACCGCGTGCTGCGCGAGGCGGTGACCAGGAATTCGCCGGGCATCCCTTATTGGCCCGGCTCGCCCTCAACCGATTATGAGGGGCCGACCGACACCGACAAGGACGGCGACCGCCATTTCTGGGATGTCTGGTCGGGCTCCAAGCCGGTCGAGAATTACACCCTGAGCTGCCCGCGCTTCATGTCGGAATATGGCTTCCAGGCCTTCCCCGACCTGTCGACCATCGCGACCTTCGCCGATCCGGCGGACTTCCGCATCGACAGCCCGGTGATGAAGGCACACCAGAAGTTCCTCAGCGGTGAAGGCAATGAGCGCGTCACCTTCTATCTGAAGCAGAATCTGCGCGATCCGCGCGACTTTGCCGATCTGGTCTATCTGTCCCAGGCGATGCAGGCCCGCGCCATCGGCCTCGCCGCCCGCCACCACCGCGCCTGCCGCCCGGTGACGCTGGGGTCGCTCTATTGGCAGCTCAACGACAGCTGGCCCGCGATCAGCTGGTCGAGCATCGACTGGACCGGGCATGACAAGATGCTCCAGCACGAGGTCCGCCGCTTCTTTGCACCCCAGACGATCGTCGCCGAAACGAAGCCCGGTGCCACGCGGATCGCGCTGGTCTCCGACGCCACGACGCCGAAGCCACTCGGCTGGCGCGTCACCGGCTACGGCATGGACGGCAGCAAGCTGGGTTCGCAATCGGGCAGCGTGACCATGGCCGCCGCCTCGGCCAGCGATGTCGCGACGATTCCCGACGCGACGCTGTTCGCAGGCGCCGCGCCCGAAAGCAGCTACGCCGTCGCCGAGCTGTTCGACGGCGATAAAGTCATCGCCCGCCAGATCATCGAGCGGAAGGTGCCGCGCGACATGCTCTACCCCGCGCCGGGCATCACCGCGCGCTGGTCGGGCAAGCAGCTGACGCTGACCGCGCGCAACCTCGCACGGCAGGTGCAGGTCAATTTCGGCATCAACGCCGCCGAACCCTCCGATGACGGCTTCGACCTGTTGCCTGGCGAGAGCATCACGCTCACCATCCAGAGCGACGCGGACGCCGCCACTTTGGCGCGCGAGCTCAAAATCTACACCCTCGGTCCGAAGGACGCCCAGTGATCCCCTTCCTCCTCCTCGCCGCCGCCGGTCAGGCCGCCACCCCAGCCCTTCCCCCCGAGGCGAAAGCGCTGACCGTCGCGCAAAAGGCGGCACAGCTGGTCAACGAGGCGCCCGCCGAACCCGCGCTGAACCTGCCCGCCTATGACTGGTGGAGCGAGGGGCTGCACGGCATCGCGCGCAACGGGCCGTCGACCGTGTTCCCGCAGGCGATGGGCATGGCCGCGACCTGGGACACGACCTTGATCCAGAAGGTCGGCGACGTGGTCGCCACCGAGGCGCGGGCGAAGTTCAATGCGCAGCCGCTCAACGCCGATCGCGGTCTGTATCAGGGCCTGACCATCTGGTCGCCCAACATCAACATCTTCCGCGACCCCCGCTGGGGCCGGGGCCAGGAAACCTATGGCGAGGACCCGTTCCTCACCAGCCGCATCGGCATCGCCTTCGTGCGCGGCTTGCAGGGTCCCGACCTGAAGCATCCCAAGGTCATCGCGACCGTCAAGCATATGGCGGTGCATTCCGGTCCCGAGGGCGGGCGCGACAGCTTCGACGTGATGGTGTCGCCGCGCGATCTGGAGGCGACCTATCTCCCCGCCTTCCGCGCGACGGTGACCGAGGGCAAAGCGCTGTCGCTGATGTGCGCGTACAATGCGATCCACGGCACGCCGGTCTGCGCCAGCCCGATGCTGCTGACCCAGCGGCTGCGCACCGACTGGGGCTTTAACGGGCTGGTCGTGTCGGACTGCGACGCGGTCGGCAATATCTGGATGTTCCACCATGCCCAGCCCGATGCACCCGCCGCTGCGGCGGCGGCTCTGCGTGCCGGCACCGACCTCAATTGCGGTAACGCCTATCGCTCGCTGCCCCAGGCGGTGGAGCGCGGCCTGATTACCGAGGGCGAGATCGACACCGCGCTGGCCCGTGCGCTGGCGGTGCGGCGGATGCTGACCGTGGATTCCCCGTGGAACCGGATCAAGGCGAGCGAGGTCGGCACCCCCGCCCACCGCGCACTGGCGCTGGAGACGGCGCGCAAGGGTATCATCCTGCTCGACAACCCGAACGATCTGCTGCCGCTTAAGGGCAAGAAACTCGCGGTGTTCGGCGCGGATGCCGACGATCTGGGCGTGCTCGAGGGCAATTATCACGGTACCGCGATCAACCCCGTCACGCCACTCCAGGGCATCCGCGCCAAGTTCGGCGGCGATATCCGCTATGCGCAAGGGTCGGTGCTGGCCGAAGGGGCGTTTGTCGGCGTCCCCGAAACCGCCCTGTCGGCGGACGGCAAGCCGGGTCTGACGGTCGCCACCATGGGAGCCAATGGTCAGTGGGTTGCCACGGGCCATAATTCGCGCATCGACTTCAACTATACTAAGGCCGCTCCCTTCCAGCGGCGCTGGACCGGCACGCTGACCCCGCCGGGGCCGGGCCAGTATAAGCTCCGTCTCGACGGCCCCGCCTGCTGGCACGCCTGCCCCGCGCATGACGCGGTGAAGCTCTATATCGACGACCAGCTGGTCGTGGACGACGTGATCGGCGGCAAGAAGCTGGTAACCATGATCGACGGTTCGGCGCCGCGCCGTATCCGCGTCGAGATCGATCACAAGGGCGGCGATGAGGGCCTGCGCCTGCAATGGCTGCCGCCCGCCGAGGCACTGACTGCCGAGGCGTTGAAGGTCGCCGGGACCGCCGATGTGCTGATCGCCGTCGTCGGCCTGTCGCCCGATCTGGAGGGCGAGGCGCTGGGCGTCTCGGTCCCCGGCTTCGCGGGTGGCGACCGCACCGAGGTCGTCCTGCCCGAGCCGCAGCGCAAGCTGCTCGCCGCGCTTCAGGCGACCGGCAAGCCGGTGGTCGCGATCGTCATGTCGGGCTCGGCGGTGTCGCTGGGCGACTTCAAGCCCGCTGCGACGCTGGCGGCCTTTTATCCGGGCACCGAGGGCGGCACCGCGCTGGCCGAGATCCTGGCCGGTGACGTGAACCCGTCGGGCCGCCTGCCCGTCACCATCTACAGCTCGACCGCCGACCTGCCCGCCTTCGCCGATTACGGTATGAAGGAGAGGACCTATCGCTACTTCACCGGCAAGCCCGCCTGGGGCTTCGGTCATGGCCTGAGCTATACCAGGTTCGACTATGCCCAGCCGACCGTCACCACCAGCGTCGCGGTCGGCCGACCGGTCGATGTCGCGGTGCAGCTGCGCAATATCGGCCAGCGTGCGGGTGAAGAGGTGACGCAGGCTTATCTCGTCCCGCCCCCGACCGACGAGAAGCTGGTGCTGACCGATCCCGTGCTGCAACGCCAGCTGGTCGGCTTCACTCGCGTCGCGCTCAAGCCCGGTCAGGTGGGCACGGCACGCTTCACCATCGATCCGCGCATGATGAGTCAGGTGTGGCGCGACGGCACCCGCCGCATCCTGCCGGGTACGTACAAGCTTTATATCGGCGGCGGCCAGCCGGGCGATGGGGCGGGTCAGTGGACGCAGTTCACTGTGACCGGCCAGGCGCAGGAGCTGCCCAAGTGACCCCGAACCGTCGTGAACTGATCGCCGGGGGCGCGGCGCTGGCCGCCGCCCCCGCCTTTGCCGCTGCACCGGCGTCGTTGGTCAGCAGGCGCCCGCCGGTCGCCGAGCGTCGTTTCGTGTCGAAAGCGGTCGAGGCGGAGATCACCCGTATCTCGAAGCTGATTGCCGATCCGACGCTGCGCTGGATGTTCGGCAATTGCTATCCGAACACCCTCGACACCACCGTCCTGTCGCTGAGCGAGGTGGACGGGAAGCCCGACGCCTTCGTCATCACGGGCGACATCCCCTGCCTGTGGCTGCGGGATTCGGCGGCGCAGCTGCGGCCTTATCTGCACCTGGTGAAGCGCGACCCGGCGCTGGGGCGGCTATTCCGCGGGCTGATCGGGCGGCAGGCGCGGTCGATCCTGATCGACCCCTATGCCAACGCCTTCATGCAGGACCCGACCGCCAAGACCAACCTCAGCTGGGCGCTGCATGACGATACCGAGATGAAGCCCGGCGTCGCCGAGCGGAAATGGGAAATCGACTCGCTCTGCTACGCGATCCGGCTGGCCTATGGTTATTGGCGCGAGACGGGCGACACCACGCCTTTCGATGCGGAATGGAAAGCCTCGGCGCGGGCCATCGTAAAGACCTTCCGCGAGCAGCAGCGCAAGGATGGCCCCGGACCCTACCGCTTCCGGCGCTCGGCGCCCGAGCCAACCGAAACGCTGTATCGCGGCACCGGCCTGCCGACGCGCCCCAACGGCATGATCCATTCTGGCTTCCGCCCCTCGGACGATGCCTGTCTCTACGGCCAGTTCGTGCCCGCCAATCTGTTCGCGATGACGACGTTGCGCGAACTCGCGGCACTGTCGAATGCGGTCGGTGAGCCCGCGCTGGCACAGGACGCGACCGCACTCGCCGCCGAGGTCGAGGGCGCGCTCAAACAGCATGGCACCATGACGCTGCCCAACGGCGAGCGCGTCTGGGCGTTCGAGGTGGACGGCTATGGCAATGCCGTCTTCATGGACGACGCTAATGTGCCCTCGCTGTCGGGCATGGCCTATCTTGGCTGCGTCGACCCCGCCGATCCGCTGTGGCAGCGGACGCTTGCTGCGTGCTGGAGCAAGGACAATCCCTGGTATTTCGAGGGCAAGGCGCTGACCGGTATCGGCGGCCCGCACACCGGGCCGGACCAGGTCTGGCCGATGTCGATCATCACTCGCGCGCTGACCTCGACCGATCCCACGCTGCTCCGCGCCAGCCTGTCGATGTTGCGCGGATCGCAGGGCGGTACTGGCTTCATTCACGAAGGGGTCGATATCGACGATCCCACCAAGTTTACGCGCGACTGGTTCGCATGGGCCAACGGCCTGTTCGGCGAGCTGATCGTGCATGTCGCGGCCACCCGGCCGCAGGTTCTGCGGGAGACGTTCGCATGATTTTGACCCGCCGCTCGCTCCTCGCCGGGACCGCGCTTGCCAGCCTGCCGATCGGGGGCGTCAGCGCCGCCGTGCCGATGACGGTCGCGCGTCCCAATCTGTTCGTTGGCACCGGCGGGGACGGCCATACCTATCCCGGTGCGGTCATGCCCTTCGGCATGGTGCAGCTGAGCCCCGACACCGATGTCGAGCGCTGGGACACCTGTTCGGGCTATCACCACGGCGACAGCTCGATCATGGGGTTCAGCCACACGCATCTGTCAGGCACCGGCATCGGCGACATGCTGGACGTGCTGGTCGTGCCGACGCGCGGCGCGCTGAAGCTGGTCGCGGGGCCGCTCGCCAATCCCGATGAAGGCTATCGCCAGCGTTATTCGGACGAGCAGGCCGAGCCGGGTTATTACCGGGTGAAGCTGGAGTCCGGCGTGCTCGCCGAACTCACCGTGACCGAGCGGACGGGCTGGCACCGCTATACCTATCCCAAGGGGCCGGGCCATGTCCTGATCGACCTGTCACACCTCGTCCTCGACAAGAGCGACGCCAAGCCGCTCATCACCGACGCCGAGCTGACCATCGAGCCCGATGGGACGATCACCGGAACCCGCCGCGTGTTCCGCTGGGCCAAGGGGCGGCGTATCTTCTTTGCGATGCAGCTGTCGAAAAAGCCTGCCCGCATCCAGCTTTACGGCGATGGCGACGCCCCCGCGAACGGCTCCGCCGTCAAGGGCAACCGCCTGAAGGCCGCCCTGTTCTTCGACGAACTGGGCGATGCGCCGCTGCTGATCCGTTGCGGCATCTCGGCGGTCGACGTGGCGGGCGCCAAGGCGAACCTGGCCGCCGAGGCGAAGCATTGGGACTTCGACCGCGTGCGCCGTGCCGCCATGACCCGCTGGGCCGAGACTTTAGGTGGCGTCCGGGTCGAGGGCGGGACGCCGGACCAGCAGGCGATCATGGCCTCCGCCAATTACCACACGCTGATCGCGCCGACGCTCTTCTCGGATGTGGACGGGCGCTATGCGGGGCTGGACGGCCAGGTGCACACGGCACCCGCCGGGCAGTTCGCCTACAGCACCTTCTCGACCTGGGACACGTACCGGGCGCTGCACCCCTGGTTGATCCTGACCCAGCCCGCCCAGGCCAAGAAGCTGATCGACGACATCATCCGCCAGACGCAGCAAAGCGCTTACGGCCCGCCGGTCTGGACGCTGCAGGGCAAGGAGACGGGCGTGATGATCGGCTGGCACGGCACGCCGATCATGGCCGAGGCGATGGTGAAGGGCATTCCCGCCGATTACGCCGCCGCCTGGCCCGGCATCGCCAAGCGCAGCTTCGACTTTGCCGCGCCCGATCTGGACAATTCCAAAGGCCGCGACCTGTACGATGCCAAGGGCTATGTCCCGGCCGACATATGGTTCGAAAGCGTCAGCCGGACGCAGGAATATGCCTATGACGACTGGGCCGCTTCGCATATCGCGCGCCGCGTCGGCCAGACGGCGCAGGCCGACCGCCTGCTCAAGCGCTCGGGCAATTGGCGCAACGTCATCGACGGCTCGATCGGCTTCGCGCGGCCACGCTTCAACGACGGCAGCTGGTGGAGGGATTACGACCCCGTCCAGCTGGGTCATATGCCCAAGCCATGGTGGCGCGACTATACCGAGGCCAATGGCTGGCAGGCGACCTTCCTCAACCAGCACGACATCTATGGCCTGATCCGCCACATGGGCGGCGACGCCAAGTTCGAGGCGAAGCTGGATGAGCTGTTCTCCGCACCCTCCACCCTGCCCAAGAACGCGCCGCCGGACATTTCCGGGCTGGTCGGCCAGTATGCGCATGGCAACGAGCCGGACCAGCATGCCGCCTATCTCTATGCCTATGTCGGTGCGCCTTCAAAGACCCAAGCCATGGTCCGCCGCCTGCTGACCGAGATGTACAAGAACGCGCCTGACGGCATCATCGGCAATGATGACTGCGGCCAGATGAGCGCCTGGTTCCTGTTCTCCGCGCTCGGCTTCTATCCGGTCGATCCGGTCAGCGGGGCTTACGTCTTCGGCGGCCCGCTGTTCGACCGGGCGCAGGTGACGGTCGGGGGCAACAAGACGCTGGTCGTCGAGGCGAAGGGCAATGGCCCCGACACGCCTTATGTCCAGTCGGTGATGTGGAATGGTCGCCCCTGGACCAAGAGCTGGATCGACCATGCCACCCTGTCCAAGGGCGGCACCCTGTCCTTCGCCATGGGTGCAAAGCCGAACCCCGCCTTCGGTCGCGATCCCAAGGACCGTCCGCCTTCCTTCGACCATCTGCCCGCCTGATCCCTCCCGGAGCCGAATTGACGATGACCGATTTCTCCCGCCGCGCCGTCCTTGCCTCCGGCCTCGTCGCATCCGCCGCGCCCGCGATCGCCAAGATCGGGCCGGGTGCGCCCGCACCGTATGGTGCGATACCCTCGGCGAGGCAGTGGCGCTGGCACCAGCGCGAGCAATACGCCTTCATCCACTTCGCGATGAACACCTTCACCGACAAGGAATGGGGCTATGGCGACGAGGATCCCAAGACCTTCAATCCGACCGATTTCAGCGCGGATCAGATCGTCGCGGCGGCCAAGGCGGGCAATCTGAAGGGCATCATCCTGACAGCGAAGCATCATGACGGCTTCTGCCTGTGGCCGACCACGCTGACCGAGCATTGCATCCGCAACTCGCCCTACAAGGACGGCAAGGGCGATATCGTCCGCGAGATGTCGGACGCCTGCAAGCGCGGCGGCATCGCCTTCGGCATCTATCTCTCCCCTTGGGATCGCAACCGGGCCGATTATGGCCGCCCATCCTATGTGGAATATTTCCGTCGCCAAGTGGTCGAGCTTTGCACCGGCTATGGCGAGCTGTTCGAATTCTGGTTCGACGGCGCCAATGGCGGCGACGGCTATTATGGCGGCGCGCGCGAGACGCGGCAGATCGACGCGCCCAAATATTACAACTGGCCCTCGATTATCGCGCTGGTGCACCAGCATCAGCCCATGGCCTGCACCTTCGATCCGCTGGGCGCCGACATTCGCTGGGTCGGCAATGAGGACGGTATCGCGGGCGATCCCTGCTGGCCGACCATGCCGAACCATCCGTATGTCCAGTCGGAGGGCAATTCGGGCGTGCGCGGGGCTCCGCTATGGTGGCCAGCCGAGACCAACACGTCGATCCGGCCCGGCTGCTTCTATCATGCGGACGAGGACTCCAAGGTCCGCAGCCCCGAGAACCTGGTCGGCTATTTCGACACCTCGGTCGCGCGCGGCACCAATATGAACCTGAACCTGCCGCCCGACCGGCGCGGGCGCATCCCCGATCAGGACGTGAAGATCCTGAAGAGCTTCGGCGACGCGATCCGCGCCAGCTTCGCGACCGACCTGGCAAAGGGTGCGGTCGCCAGCGCCAGCCATGTGCGCGGCAAGGGCTATGAGGCGGCCAAGGTCCTCGACGGCCAGCGCGACACCTATTGGTCCGCGCCCGATGGCATCACCAAGCCCAGCCTGACGCTGGACCTGCCGCCGAACCGCAGCTTCGACCTGATCCGCATCCGCGAATATCTACCCTTGGGCGTGCGCGTCACCCGCTTCGCGGTCGATGCCGAGGTGAACGGGAAATGGCAGCAACTCGCCGAGCATGAGTGCATCAGCGCGCAGCGGATCATCCGCCTGCCCCAGCCGGTCACCGCGCGCCGCGTTCGCCTGCGCATCGTCGAGGCGCCGGTCTGTCCGGCGATCAGCGAGGTGTCGCTGTTTCAGAGCGTCGCACCGGTCCCCGTCCCCGCCATCGTGTCGAGCGACCCGACCGTGCTGGCGACAACCGACTGGACGATCGTCTCGGCGACCGCGCCGGGGGCCGAAAAGCTGCTCGACAATGATGCCAAGACCATCTGGGTCCAACCCGCGCCGGTCGCGGGCAAGCCCGCCAGCGTCACGGTCGACATGGGCCAGGTCCGCGACGTCGCGGGCTTCAGCCTGACGCCCTCGCGTCAGGTCATGATCGATGCCGCCCCGCCACGCGGCTATGTCGCGGAGACCAGCGTGGACGGCAAGAACTGGACGGCGGCGGGTTCGGGCGAGTTTTCCAACATCGCCTATGCGCTCTCCACGCAGCGCTTGCCTTTCTCCAGCCCCAGGCCGGTCCGCTATCTGCGGCTGTCCTTCGCACAGGTGGCCAAGCCCGCCGCCAAGCTGGCCATCGCCGGCATCGGAGCCTTCACCCCGCGCTAGGAAACAGTCGGCCGGACCATGGAAGATCGCACCATGGTCCGGCACCACATGACCTTTGCTGCGTTGCACAATCGACGCGGCCGGGTCTGTCATATCTGGGTCATGGCCGCCTCGCCCATGACCGGAAGGATATGACGCCATGCAGCCATCCCGATCGCCCGACCGCCGCCCCCGCATCGCACTGGCCCTGCAAGGCGGCGGGGCGCACGGCGCCTATGGCTGGGGCGTGGTGGAGCGGCTGCTGGAGGAGGATGTCGAGCTTGTCGGGGTCAGCGGCGCCAGCGCGGGCGCGATCAACGGCGCCGCGATCGTGGCGGGCTATGCCCGGTCGGGATGCCCGGGCGCACGCGACGGGTTGGAGCGATTGTGGCGCGCGGTCGCCGATCTGTCGCCGCTCGCCCCGCTCGATCTCGGTGCGCTGGGCGGCCCGTTCTTCGAGCCGTTCCTGCGCCGGTCGCTCGATATCGCCAAGCTGTCCAGCCGGTATTTCGCACCGTTCCTGCCGGGTGTGCGCGACATGCGTGCCCTGCGCCAGGCGGTCAGCCAGAGCGTCGACCTCGACCTGCTCGCGCGGCAGACGGTGGTGCCCCTCCATGTCGCGGCCACTCAGATCACCACGGGCTCCGCGCGGATCTTCACGGGCGAGGCGGTGACGCTCGACGCGCTGATGGCCTCGGCATGCCTGCCCGAACTGTTCGCGGCGGTCGAGATCGATGACGAACCCTATTGGGACGGCGGCTTCACGGCCAATCCCGCGCTCGAACCGCTCCTGTCCGACGCGATCGGCGCGACCGACATGATCATCGTCCAGATCACCCCGTTCACCGTCGACGATGTCGGCGGTTCGATCGGCGACGTCACGCGCCGGGTCAGCGACATCAGCTTCAACGCGTGTCTGCGCCGTGATCTGCGTGCCCTGTCCGAAATTCAGGACATCGCACGCGCCGAGGCGTCGCGTGATCCCCGGATGCAGGCGATCGCGCGGGTCAACCTCCACCTCCTGTCGCCGCCGGAGGAACTGGCGGGGCGATCGGGCGCCAGCAAGGTCGATACGCGCTGGTCGGTGCTGGAGGGTCTGCGCAAACTGGGCCGGGCCCAGGCGGAACGATGGCTGGCGGATCACCGCGCCACCCTGGGCCGCGGCTCCTCGTTCGAGGGGTTGCCCGAGGATGTGCAGGGCTGATCGGCTCACCGGCCCCGGGCCCGCGTCCGTGCCCGATCGCGTGGACGGGTCGGAACGCAAGATCGAACCGGGGGGTTGAGGCTGACCTTCCCCCAACCACGACAGGAGCCAGAGCGTGGCCAGATTCAGTGACAAGGTCGTCATCATCACCGGTGCGGCATCGGGCATCGGCGAGGGCGCCGCGCGCCGCTTCGCACGGGAAGGCGCGAACCTGGTGCTGGGCGACATCGACGCGGACGGCCTGACGAAGCTGGCCGAACAGCTGGCCCCCGCAACCGTCGCGACGCGGGAAACCGACGTGTCCGACATGGCGGCGTGCGAAGCGCTGGTCGCGCTGGCGGTGGCGCGGTTCGGGCGGGTCGACGTGCTGGTCAGCAATGCCGGCGTCGATCATCTCGGCAAGCTGGACGAAGGCGACCTCTCGGCCTTCACCAGGGTGATCGAGACGGATCTTTACGGCGTCGTCCACATGGCGCGCGCCGCGATCGCCGCGCTGCGCCAGTCGCGCGGCTGCATCATCAACATGTCGTCGGTGTCGGGGCTGGGCGGCGACTGGAACCACAGCTTTTATTGCGCGGCCAAGGGTGCCGTCACCAACTTCACTCGCGCGCTGGCGATGGACGAGGCGGCGCACGGCGTCCGGGTCAATGCAGTCAATCCGTCGCTGACCTACACCCCGTTGACCGCCGGCATGAAGGAACAGCCCGAGTTGATCGCCAAGTTCGAGGAACGCATCCCCATGGGTCGCGGCGCCGAACCCGACGATATCGCCGGTGCGGTTGCCTTCCTGGCCAGCGAGGATGCCCGCTTCATCACCGGTATCAACCTACCGGTCGATGGCGGCCTGAGCGCGTCCAACGGGCAACCACCGCTCCACTGATAAATAGATATGGATCAAGATTGCGGCAGGATCCCTCGATCCTGCCGCAATCGCATTTCCGATCCGCCAAAGCGTTGGGAGCCAATCAATAATTGCAACGTTGTTGCTCCATAACGAAAGGGGCGAGATTGTTCATCCTACATCTGGCACTTGGCGGCTGCCTGAAATCGCCACCTGTCCATTATGGCATCACCGCCGATACGGGCGGCCATATTGCCTATATTCTTGACGCCGCCGCCGCCCAGGCGGACAATATTGACACGGATCAAGTCTCGATCGTAACGCGCCTGTTCGAGGACGAGGGGCTCGCGCCCGATCATGCTGTCACGTCCGAACGCGTGTCGCCGCGCCTGACCATCGACCGGATCGCCACCGCCGACCGCCGCTACCTGGAAAAGGATGCGCTGGCGCAGGACATGCCCGCCTTTACCGAGGCGTTCTGCGCGCATCTCGCGCGTCTGCCGCGTCTGCCCGATGTGATCCACGCGCATTTTTCCGACGCCGCCGCCGTCGCCGCCGAGGCGCGCCGCCGCTTCGCCATTCCCTTCGTCTATACGCCGCATGCGCTGGGTATCGACAAGCGGACGCAGCAGGGGTCCTGCCCCGCACTCGACGCACGGATCGCCGCCGAGGAGCGCGCCATCGCGCAGGCCGACGCTATCATCGTCTCGACACGTGACGAGGCCGACCGACAGGTCCGGGCCTATGCCAGTTCCATGCCGGCACGCACGCATTGCATCCCGCCGGGGGTACCCAGCCGCGTCGCCGCCCCGGCCGAACCGGCCCCGACACTGGCCGACCGGCTGGACCAATGGCTGGATGTGCCGGCCAGGCCCATCATCCTCGCCATCGCGCGGCCCGTCGCCAAGAAGAACCTGATCGGTCTGGCCCGTGCCTATGCCGCCTCGCCCACGCTTCAGGCCGTCGCCAATCTCGTCATTCTGGCCGGTCAGCATGAGGGCCCCGCCTCGCCCGAGGAGCGCGGCGTGCTGGACGCGCTTCGGGCGGTGGCCGCGCAGCCGGCGATGCGCGGACGCTTCGCCCTGCCGCCCACCCATGACGGGCGCGACGTGGCGGCGCTGTATGACCGCGCGGCAAAGGGCGGCGTGTTCGTCAATCCGGCCTTTCACGAGCCCTTCGGCCTGACCCTGATCGAGGCCGCGGCGGCCGGTGTGCCGGTCGTCGCGACGCAGGCGGGCGGTCCGCGCGAGATCGTCGGCGCGCTGTGCCACGGCCTGCTCATCGACCCGCGCGACGATGACGCGATCGCCGATGCCTGCCTCGCCCTGCTGACCGATGCCGGCCGCCATGCCCGGATGAGCGATGCGGGGCGGCGCGGCGTACTGCGCTACGACTGGGGTCGCTATGCCGAGGAGTCCCTCGCCTTATATGCCCGGCTGCCGCGCGCGCCGGCGCTGCTGGCGAGCGACATCGACCATACGCTGACCGGCTGCCCGGCCGGGGCGCATGCCTTCGCTCAGTGGCGGCGCGATAGCGACCTGCCCTTCGTCGTCGCCACCGGTCGGTCCTTCGCCATGGCGCGGATGATCCTGTCGCAATGGGGACTGCCCGAACCCGACGCCTTCATCACCGATGTCGGGACGCGCATCATGCTGAAGGGTCAGCGCGGCTGGCATGAGTGTCCGGTCTATGCCGCCCGCCTGAACGATGGTTGGGACCGCAAGGCGGTGGCTGCCGCGCTCAAGCCGTTGCGCTTGCGGCCGCAGCCACGCGACACGGCCGGTCCGCACAAGCTGAGCTTTTTCGGCACCGCCGACGACGCCGAGCGCGTTCGCGCCGCCCTGGCCGAGCGGGATCTGGCGGCCAAGGTCGTCTATTCGCATGGCCGATTGATCGACGTGCTCGCCCCGCTGGGGGGCAAGGCGGCGGCGGTCGCAGCCTATGCCCGGCGGCTGGACCTGTCGCTGGGCGCGTGCGTCGCGGCCGGTGACAGCGGCAACGACGTCGACATGCTGGAGGCGTGCGGGCACGCTATCGTCGTCGGCAATGCCAGCGACGAACTGGCCGGCCTTATCGCACGCGACGGGCTGATGCGGGTGAAGGGCCATCACGCGCACGGCGTGCTGGAGGGGCTGGAGCGGTTGAGCCTGACCCAGCCGATGATGGCGCGGGCCAGCGCGGCATGACGCGCCCCTTCGGCTATTTCGTCCATCATCAGGGGCGCGGCCATGCGGAGCGCTGCGCCGCGATCCTGAACGCGCTGCCACCCGAGCGGCCGGTGACCATCTTCTGCGCGCGCGACGACATTTTCCCGGCCCTGCCGCCCAGCGCCACGATCGTCACCATCCCGTCGCTGTTCGAGCCGACCGGCGCCGAGGCGGGGGACATGGATGCGATCCCCACGCCCGACACGCTGCACTGCGCCCCTCTGGGCTGGCCCGGCATTCGCCACGCCATGGCGGTGATCGCCCAGTGGTTCGACACGGCCGATCCCGAACTGATGATCTGCGACGTGTCGGCCGAGATCGCGCAGCTGTCGCGCATCTGCTCGGTCCCGCACGTCAAGGTCCTGCAACATGGCGACCGGCACGATCCCGGCCACCGCGCCGCCTATGACGGTGCGGCCGGTTTGCTGGCGGCGTTCGACGAACGGCTCGCCCAGCCCGAATGGGACGCGTCGATGCGCGCCAGGACCTGCTTCGCGGGTGGCCTTGGCGTCGATACGCGGGTGCCCGAGCGGGAGCTGGCGCGGCAGCGGATCGGGGTCGGCGCCGACGAGGAACTGATTTTGGTCCTGGCGGGCGGCGGCGGTGGCGGTTTCGCGCAGGCACCGCTGGGTGTCGGGGCGCGCAGCCGGCCGGGGGCCCGGTGGATCACCATCGGCCCGGTCCTGCGCGACTGGCATGCGACCGAACCCGCGAATATCGAGCATCGCGGCTGGGTCGACAATCCGGCCGACCACGTCGCCGCCGCCGACCTCGTCATCGCCTCGACCGGCAACACCACCTGTCAGCAGATCCTGGCTGCCGCCCGCCCCTGGCTCGCCATTCCCGAATGGCGGTATTTCGACGAGCAGCATCGCAAGGCGGAGGCGTTGGCGGCGGCCGGCGTCGCCTGTGTCCGCCCGCACCTGCCTTCCTCGGCGCAGGCCTGGACGGCGGCCTTGGCCGAAACGCGGGCCGGGCACCGCCCGGCGGCGCAGCGCGCGATGATCGCCGACGCCCCGGCGCAGCTGGCCGCCGACTGGCTGGAGGGGCTTGCCGCCCGGCTCTGGCGCGCGGCGATCGACATGCCCGCCCCCACCCCGTTTCACGATTCCACCGGAGCCCATTCATGATCTCGGTCGTCACGCTTGCCGGGGGCCGCCCCGAACACCTCCGCAACGTCGTTATCGGCTTGTCCCGCCAGAGCGTGCTGCCCGACGAACTGATCGTCGCGGTGATCCAGGACAGCGCCTACGACCTGCCAGAGGCGCCCTTCCCCATCCGACAGATGATGATCGACGGCCCCCGCCTGCCACTGGCCGCCGCACGCAACGCGGCGGCGCGCGCGGCGATCGGCGACACGCTGGTCTTTCTCGACATGGACTGCATCCCCACGCCGGGGCTGATCGCCGATTACGACCGCTATCTGGGCGAGATGGACGGGCTGTTGATGGGCGAGGTGATGTATCTGCCCGGCGGCGCGACCCGGGGCGACTGGTCGACCGATCGGTTCGCCGGGATCGCGGTGCGCCATTCGGACCGGCGCGGTCCGCCGCCCGAGGGGATCGAGGTATGCGAGGATTATCGCTGCTTCTGGTCGCTGAACTTCGCGATGCGCCGTGCGACCTTCCTCGCGACCGGCGGTTTCGACGAGCGCTATGCCGGCTATGGCGGCGAGGATACGGATTTCGGCAAGGTCGTGGACAAGGCCGGCATCCCGATCGCCTGGATCAAGGGCGGCCTGGCCTATCACCAATATCATCCGCACCACATGCCGCCGGTCCATCACCTGGAAAGCGTGGTCCGCAATGCCGAGGCGTTCGAGGCGAAATGGGGCTATCGCACCATGGGCCACTGGCTGCACGCCTTCCGCCTGATGGGTCTGATCGACGACACGCCCGGCCGCCCGATCCGCATCCTGCGCGCGCCCAACGAGGACGATCTGACCCTGACCGGCCAGCAGAGCCACCAGCCCTATGCCAACACCGCCAGCGTCATCCGCCTGCTGGAGGAGCGCGCCGCATCCGGCCGCGCGGCGGCATGAGGATCGCACTGCTCGCCCATGTCCGCCAGCCGATCCGGCAGCCCTTTCTGGGGGGCATGGAGGCGCATGGCTGGTATCTGGCCGAAGGGCTGATCGCGCGCGGGCATGAGGTGGTCCTGTTCGCCAGCGGCGACAGCGATCCGCGCTTCACCTTGGACCCGGTACTCCCCGTGCATTACGAGGCGGCCTTCCCCTGGGCCGAGCATCGCGGCAAGCCCGAGCTGATCGCACATGTCGACGCCGGCTATGCCGCCGCCTGCGACCGGATCGCAGGCGGCGGGTTCGACGTCGTGCACAATAACAGCCTGCACCGATTTCCGCTGGAGCAGCGCCGCACGGCCGTGACGCCGACCGTGACCTCGCTGCACGTGCCCCCCTATGATGCGCTCCATCATTTCGTGGCGGTCAGCCCGTCGCCAAGCCATCACCTGACCGTCACCTCGCAAAGCCAGCTGCGGGCGTGGTGGCCCGAAGGGGCCCCGCCCGAGGCGTCGATATTGCACAACGCGATCGACCCCGCCGCCTGGCCCTTCGTGCCGAAGGGCAATGGCGAGGGTGTGTGGTGCGGCCGGATCACGCCCAACAAGGGTCCCCATCTGGCGATCGATGCGGCGCGTCGGGCGGGTATCGCGCTGACCCTGTTCGGGGCGATCGAGGACAGGGACTATTGGACGGCGGAGGTCGAGCCGCGCCTGGGCGGCGGCATCCGCTATGGCGGGCATCTCGACGGCACGGCGCTCGCCGCCGAGCTGGGGCGCGCATCGGTCTTCCTGTTCACCCCCTGCTGGGACGAGCCGTTCGGGCTGGTCGCGATCGAGGCGATGGCATGCGGCCTTCCCATCGCCGCCTTCGATCAGGGCGCGGCGCGCGAAGTGGTGGGCGACGCGGGTCAAGTCGCGCCGGCGAACGATGTCGCGGGCCTGGCCGACGCGATCGACCATTGCCTGACGATCGACCGCGCTGTACCGCGCCGCCGCGTCGAGGAGCATTTCGCCCGCGACCTGTGGCTCGACCGGTGCGAGGCGCTCTACGCCGCCGTCACCCGCGCGCCGCACAGCGCCATCGCCGCGTGAGCGATGACGTCATCGCCGCCCAGCGTGCGGCCCTGGGCGATCTGTACCGCCGCCATGCGCCCCCGCCGGGCACGCGCTATGCGTTGGTCGACTTTCCCGATCATCCCAATGTCGGGGACAGCGCGATCTGGCTGGGCGAGATCGCAATGCTGCGCGATGTCGGGGCGGGCGCCCCGGCCTATGTCTGCCGCTGGGACGATTTCGACGAAGCGGCGTTTCGCGCCGCCTGCCCCACCGGCTCGATCCTCATCCATGGCGGCGGCAATCTGGGCGATATCTAGCCGCATCATCAGCGGTTTCGCGAGATGCTGCTGACCCGTTTTCGCGATCGCCGCATCGTGCAGCTGCCCCAATCCATCCACTTTCGCGACGCCGCCAATCGCGATCATTTCGCCGCGATCGTCAAAGGCCATCCCGATTTCCACCTGTTCGTCCGCGACGAGGCCAGTCTGGCGCAAGCGCGTAGGCATTTCGGCTGCCCGGTCGAACTCGCCCCCGACTCCGCCTTCGGCCTGGGCACGTTGCCCCGCGCGGTCGCGCCCGACTGTGGTATCCTGATGCTGCTGCGTTCGGACTCGGAACGGGCGGCGCGTGACGATACCGGTTTGCGCGCGCTGCCGGGTGCCGTGGCGCTCGACTGGCTGACCGAGGATGTAGTGACCGCCACCGATCCCACCGCGCGCGCGCAGGCGCGCGTCGTGCGCGGCCTGAACCTGTTGTCGCGTGGGGAAAGGATCGTCACCGATCGGCTGCACGGCCATATCCTGGCGCTGCTGCTCGGTATCCCGCACGTCATCCTCGACAACGACTATGGCAAGGTCGCGGCCTATCACGCCGCCTGGACCGCCGCCTCCCCGTTCGTACGACAGGCCGGCACGGTGGAGGACGCCATTGCCGAGTTGGCGGCATGATCGACATCAGCCTGTCGATCTGCACCCGCGACCGACGCGACAGCCTGCTCAGGACGCTGGATTCGGTTGCCGAGGCAGCGGCGGCGAGCGAACGCCGGATCGAGCTGATCCTCGTCGATAACGGATCGAGCGATGGCAGCGCCGCGATGATCCGGCATTGGGCGGCAAACCGACCGTTTGCCGTCCGGCTGCTGTCCGAACCACGCCCCGGCCTGTCGCGCGCGCGCAACGCCGCGCTGTCGGCGGCGCGCGGGCGCATCATCGCGATGACCGATGACGACTGCACGCTGCACCGCGATTATTTCGATCGGCTGGCACAGGCCTTCGCCCCCCACCCCGCCCCGGTCATCATCGGCGGCCGCATCCTGCTGGGCGATCCCGCCGATCTGCCCGTGACGGTCAAGCTGGAGGATCATCCGATGATCGCGCCGGCCGACGGCTTTCCCGGCGGCTTCGTGATGGGGGCCAATCTGGCCTTCACCGCCGATGTCCGCGCGCGCGTGGGCTTGTTCGACGAACGCTTCGGGGCCGGCGCGCCGTTTCGCGCGGCGGAGAATACCGATTATCTGTTTCGCGCATCGGGGCGGGGTATTCCGGTCCGCTACGATCCCCACTTCGTCGTCGACCATCATCATGGCCGCCGCCGCGAGGACGAGGTCGTCGCGCTGCTTGCCGGGTACGGCTTCGGCGACGGGGCCCTCTATGCCAAGCATCTGCTGTCCGATCGGCGCATCCGGCGCGCCATGGCGCGGGACGTGGCCAATCTGCGCGACCGGTTCGCGGGGCCGGTTCCCGCCATCCGCCATTTCCACGCCTTTCGCTTGCGGCACATCGTGGCGGGTCTGGCGCATTACGGTCGCGAGGCGGTCCGGCGCCGGCGATCGCCCGCCGGCTGAAGACCGGTCGCGGTTGTTTTTGCCTGTCCTTCCACCCATCTGCCGCGACGAACCTAGCTGGAGCCCCCGATGAGCGACGACGCCTATACCCCACCCGCGATCTGGACCTGGGAGAAGGAGAGCGGTGGCACCTTCGCGGCGATCAATCGCCCGGTCGCCGGCCCCACGCATGACAAGGCGCTGCCGGTCGGCCAGCATCCGCTCCAGCTCTATTCGATGGGCACGCCGAACGGGGTGAAGGTGACGATCCTGCTCGAAGAGCTGCTCGCCGCCGGCCATGCCGGGGCGGACTATGACGCCTGGCTGATCCGCATCGGTGACGGCGATCAGTTCGGCAGCGGCTTCGTCGCGGTCAATCCCAACTCGAAGATCCCCGCCCTGGTCGACCGGCGCGGCGATACGCCGCTCGCCATCTTCGAATCCGGCGCGATCATGATGCATCTGGCCGAGAGCTTCGGCGCCTTCCTGCCGACCGAACCGGCGGCCCGCGCGCATGTCCTGTCCTGGCTGTTCTGGCAGATGGGCAGCGCGCCGTTCCTGGGTGGGGGCTTCGGCCATTTCTACGCCTATGCGCCGGTGAAGATCGAATATGCCATCAACCGCTATGCCATGGAGGCCAAGCGTCAGCTCGACGTGCTGAACCGCCAACTGGCGCAAAGCCGCCATGTGGCAGGTGATGACTACGGCATCGCCGACATGGCGATCTGGCCCTGGTACGGCCAGTTGGTGCTGGGCCAACTGTATAACGCCGCCGAATTCCTGCAGGTGGATGACTATACGCATGTCCGCCGCTGGGCGGAGGAGCTGGCCGCGCGGCCGGCGGTGAAGCGCGGGCGGATGGTCAATCGCACGATCGGCGATCCCTCCGAACAGCTGCTCGAACGCCACGCCGCCAGCGACTTCGACGAGCGGACGCAGGACAAGCTGGCCGCCGCGGCCAAGGGCTGACCGATACCCGCCTTGCCGGCGGGTGCGCCGGGTTCTCCCGCCATCCGCCGCGAAGCGCTTGATCGTCGCGCTGGTTCGCGCTTTTACACTGGGTCCATGTTCCGCGTCCTCCCCCGCCCGGCCCGCCCCCTCATCGCGCTTGCGCTGGCCGGCGCGGGATTGAGCGTGGCCGCCCCGGTCGCCGCCGATCCCGCCCCCTTCGACCTGCCCGGCCCCGCGCTACGCATCATGGTCACGCGCGGCGACAGGACGCTGCCCATCGCGGAGGTCCCCAATCTGGCGGCGGGCGACCGGCTGACCATCGATGCCGACCTGCCGAAGGATCAGCGCGCGCATTACCTGTTGTTTTCGGCCTTCCTCAGCGGCGCGACCAATCCCCCGCCCAAGGACTGGGTCCAGTCGGCCGAGACGTGGAAGGACAAGGACAAGGATCGCCGCCTGACCCTGACCGTGCCCAAGGGCGCGCGCCAGATGGCGCTGTTCCTGGTGCCGCAGACGGGCGGCGCGTCAGGCACCATCGTCGATGCGGTGCGCGACCGTCCCGGCGAGTTCGTGCGCGCGGTGCAGGACCTGAACCAGGCGTCGCTCGACCGGTCGC
The DNA here is from genome assembly GCF_050274375.1 of Sphingomonas sp. NPDC019816. Taxonomy (NCBI): domain Bacteria; kingdom Pseudomonadati; phylum Pseudomonadota; class Alphaproteobacteria; order Sphingomonadales; family Sphingomonadaceae; genus Sphingomonas; species Sphingomonas sp. NPDC019816. The sequence goes on along the minus strand of NZ_JBNNOB010000012.1, from coordinate 11,448 downwards.
GGCTGAACGCCTTCGTCGCGGCGATCCGGGCGCAGGAGAACAGCCACCCCGAATTCCTGCGCACCATCGCCCCAGCGCTGGCCGGCAGCCTGGCGATCAAGATGAACCCCGATTGCCTGGCGCGGGTGATCGAGTTGCAGGCGGCATGCCTGCTCGAAAACCGCGATGCGCTGGTGCTCGCTGATATCCACAGCAGTTCGATGACCGACACGCTGATCGGCGCGCCGACCGACCTGGCCTTGCAGCTCAGCTATACGCGCGAGGCGGGGCTAGGCTATTACAGCCCCTATATCGGCGTCATCCGCGACATCGCGCGGGTGTTCGGCGCGTTCGGCAATCCGCAATTCGGCTATCTGCCGACGCTGGCGACGCGGGAGGGCGACAGGCTGTCGCTGCTGCTCAACGCCGCGCCCTCCTTCGCCAAGCCCAAGTCGGTGCTGGTCGCCGCCATGCCCGCGATCGATGCGGGCAGCCCGCCCCGGCTGCGCGCCGGTACCGACCAACCCCTGTGCGGTGCGCGGCCGGGACTGGTCCTGCCGGTCGAAGGTGCGCCGCTGATCTATTCCACCGCCTTCGCACGCGACATGGCGGTGACGCTGAGCCAAGCCAATGGCCAGCGGATCGAGGTGCCGGTGCGCCCCCGCGCCGATCGTGGCGGCTATATACTGGCGGGGGCGCTTCCCGCGGGGCTGTCGGGCAAGGCCACCGCGCGGCTGCACGGCCAATGGGGCTTCGAATCGTTCGAGGGGCCTGGCTTCACGCTGCAATTCCCGGCGGCCGGCGAATGGCGCGCCAGTGCAGCGGACCAGAGCCTGGTCGTCGGGCGCGACAATGTCGTGGAACTGACCGGCCCCGCCGCCGCCTGCGTGACCGGCGTGACGATGCGACCGGGCGGCGGCGCGGCGCAGAGTGTGGCCTTCACGCCGCGCGGCGCCGATGGCGTCAATATCACGCTTCCCATGAAGGGCTTGCGCGCCGGTCCCGTGACGCTGGAGGTGCAGCAGATGGGCAGCGACACGCCGCAGACCGTGACGCTGCGCGCCTTCGCACCCGCCAGCCGGGTCGACACCGTCACGCTCGCCGCCGGGGACCGCCTCGTCACGCTGACCGGACAGCGGCTGGACGCGATCGCCGGGATCGACATCGGCGACGTCCATTTGTCCCCCGCTACGGTGTCACGCAACGGCGATACCGATCGGCTGGTCGCCACCGCCGTCGGCGACCGGCTGCCCGAGGGGAGCCAGGCCCGCGTGCGACTGGACGACGGTCGTATGCTGACCGTCCCGGTGACCGCAGCACCGGCCCGCCCGACCGCGACATTGGTCAGCCGCAGCCTGACCGTCGCCAACGCGCCGAAGGGACTGGCGCTCGCGACGCGCGACGACAATGTCCTGCCCGACGATGCGACGCTGACCTTCGCCCTTCGCGCATCCGAGGGACAGCGTCTGACACCCGCCGATGCGGTCGAGGTCACGACGGCCGATGGTGGCACCTCCGTCACGCTGGAGGGCGGGCGCGATGTTCGGCTGTCGTCACCGGAGATCGCGGTGGCGGTCCTCGACCCCGCGCGGCTCGGGTCGGCGGCGGCGGGGCCGTTGCGCTTTCGGCTGGTGCGGGGGGCGATCAAGGGCGATTGGGCACCACTCGCCACGCTGGTCCGCCTGCCCCGGATCGCCGTGCTCCGCTGCGCGGCGGACGTTTGCCAGTTGGAGGGACGTGACCTGTTTCTGATCGACCGGGTCGCCGCCACCCCCGACATGACGGGTGCCGCCCCGGTGCCGGCGGGCTATACTGCCGCGAGGCTGGCCGTGCCGGCGCCCAAAGCCGGTGTGCTCTACGTCACGCTTCGCGACGCGCCCACCGTGCCCTTCACCCTGGCGACCGCGCAGTAGGTCACGGCGCGCCACCGCCCGCCTGTTCGTCCGCCTGTTCCAGCGCGTGGCGGAGCGCGCGAATCTCCACCTGCAACGCGCGGAGATCGGCCACCGCCATCCCCGACCGCGCGATCACTTCCTCACCCAGGCAACCGCATTGATCGCGCAGCTCGCGCCCCGCCGGGGTCAAGGTCACGCGCACTTGGCGCTCGTCATGGGAATCACGTTCGCGGGTCACCAGTCCACTCGCCTCCAGCCGCTTGACCAGCGGCGTGACCGTGCTCGACTCCAGCGCCAGCCGCTGTGCGATCGCCCCGATCGTGCGGCCATCCTGTTCCCACAGCACATGCAGCGCCAGATATTGCGGATAGGTCAGGCCGAGCTGGTCGAGCATGGGCTTATAGGTGCGCTGGACCGCGATATTGGCGGCATACAAGGCAAAGCATAGCTGATCGTCGAGCGGCCACGGCACCGACATGCATCATTCTCCCGGGACAATAGGGAAATCCTATCGCGATAAACGAGACACTGGACAAGAGCCCTGACCTTATCCATATATGTATCGCGATAACTATTATTGAGGCATCGACATGACGATCGACGTGAAATACCAGACGCAGGCCCACGCGACGGGTGGCCGCGACGGCCATGCGCGCACCGAGGATGGCACGCTCGACGTGGCGCTCTCCACCCCCAAGGAGTTGGGCGGCCCGGGTGGTGCGGGCACCAATCCCGAACAGCTGTTCGCGGCCGGCTATTCGGCCTGCTTCATCGGTGCGCTCAAGGTCGCCGGTCAGCAGTTGAAGATCAGGGTTCCGGCCGATGTCGCGGTGTCGGCCAAGGTCGGCATCGGGCCGCGTGCGGCCGGTGGCTTCGGCATTACCGCCGACCTGACCGTCGAGCTTCCCGGTCTCGACGCGGCGGAGGCCGAACAATTGGTCGAGGCGGCGCATCAGATCTGCCCCTATTCGAACGCGACGCGCGGCAATGTCGATGTCGGCCTGACCATCGCCTGATCTGCTTCCTTCCTGCCGGCGCGGTCGACTCTTCCCCAAGGCCGCGCCGGTCTTTTTTGGACGCTACAACCCCTCGCCCCCCACCCACTGGGCATGGGCGAGCCGCCGGGCGAGGTCCCAATTCTGTTGCCGCAGGTCCGGCACCGCAACCACTTCCCACAGGCCGCCACGCGTCATCGGCCCGATGCAGTAAAGGCGGTCATCCACGCTGCCGTCCGCCGTCACGACATGGCTCTGCGCATCCACCTCCAGGCCGATGCGAAGGGCATCGGGGCGGATCATGCCCTGCGCCAGCAACTGCCGGATCAGCGGCTCGCGCGAGCGCAACAGGTCGCCCTGCGGACCGGTGCAGTTGACGATACGCGCCACGCGCAGGATCTCCACCCCGTCCTGCCCGCGCGGTCGCCAATGCACGATGGCGCCCGCCCCCTCCGGCTCGACCCGGATCAGCTTGCCGCCCATGATCGTGAACCGCCCGCACGCGATCAGCCGGTCGACCGCCTCGGCGATGGCGGGGGCCAGCCGGTGTCGGTGGACATCCCAATAGGGGCGCAGATGCCGCAGGAACCGGGCGCGGGTCTCGCCATCCGCCGCGCCCCACATCATCTGCGTGACGGGGCGCAGGCTGTCGACCGCCCCGCGCCAGCCCTGTTCACCCGCGACGCGGCGGACGTGGCGGACCAGCGCCGACAGGCTCGCCGCCGGCCGCTCGCGCAAGGGCTGGACCGGCGGGCTGTCGGCATGACGCCGGGGGGCGAGGCCCCGCCGCGACAACGCCAGGGTGCGCCCGCCAAAGCCATTGGCATCGAGCAAGAGCGCGGCATCGATCGCGGTCAGCCCGCTGCCGACCAGCAGCACCCGGTCGTCATCCCGGAGACCTTCGGCTATGTCGCCCGCCCACGGGTCCTCGCGGTAGCAGCCCTGGGCCAGCACCGATGGATCGATCCCCGGTGGGGTGTGCGGCGGCAGATTGCCCAGCGCCAGCACCACCGCGTCGGCGGTCATCTCACGACCTTCGGCCAAGGCCAGGCGAAAGCCCGCACCGTCGCGGGTCAGCGCCGAGACCTCGCCCTGTGCCAATGTCAGCCGGGTCGGGTCGGCGGCGATCGTCTCCATCAGCAGATTGCGCAGATAGTCGCCATACACCCGGCGCGGCACGAAGGTCCTGGCATCCCCTGCCCCGCGCGCGCGCAACCAGCGGACGAAATGATCGGGATCGTCGCGCAACGCGCTCATATTGCCGGCACGGACGTTGAGCAGATGTTCGGCATGCGCCGCGCTATAGGCGACGCCCCGCGCCAGTTGGCCCGCATGCCGTTCGATCAGCGTCGCGCGCGGTCCGCCATGGCGGACGAGGTTGATGGCCAGCAGCGTGCCGGCAAAGCCGCCGCCGATGATCGCCACATGGTCGATCCCCGAAGTCATGATCCCGCCGCATCCTTCACGCTGTCGATCCGCTTTCCTGTACGTCACCGCCGCGCATCCGCCACCCGAGAAATCGGTATACGATCTGCGCATGCTGCGTTACGTTCTCTTTTTTGACGAAGGATCGGACCGATAATGCGGGGATATTGGCGGATTTCCGGCTTGGCCTTGGCGCTGACCACCACCGCATGGACCATGCCCGCGACGGCGCAGACCGGCCGCCCCGCCCCCCTCTCGGTCGGGGGCATCTTCGGCCCCGACGCCGTCCACACCGAGTCCGTTCGCGCCAGCCGCTGGAGCCCCGATGGCGAGAGCTATCTGGCGATCGAGGATAACGCCAAGGGCGGGCAGGACATCGTCCGCTATCGCATCGCCGATGGCCGGCGCGAGGTGGTGGTCGCCGCCGCCGACCTGACGCCCGAGGGTGCCGCCGCGCCGCTGGGCATCGATGGCTATGAATGGTCGCCCGACCATCGCTGGCTGCTGATCCGCACCAATGGTAAGACGTTCCGACGGACGAATGCCATGGCCGATTACTGGCTGCTCGACGGCACCACCAAGAGCCTACGCCGGATCGGCGGCGGCGCGGCGCCCTCCACGCTCTTCTATGCCAGCTTCTCTCCCGACAGCAGCCGCATCGCCTATGTCCGCGCCAACAACCTCTATGTCGAACCGGTCGCGGGTGGCGCGCCGGTCGCGCTGACGCGGGACGGCGACGACTTCATCGTCAACGGCCTGGCCGACTGGGTCTATGAGGAGGAATTTTCGCTCCACCGCGCCTTCGAGTGGAGCCCGGATTCCAGGCGCATCGCCTTTTTCCGCTTCGACACGCGCGGCGTCGGCACCTTCGACATGGTGAAGAACACCGGCGGCCAATATTCGCAGGTCATACCGCTGCAATATCCCAAGGCCGGCACGACCAATTCGGCGGTGACGGTCGGCACGGTCGATGTCGCCGATGGCGCCACGCGCTGGTTCAAGCTGGAGGGCGATCCGCGCGAGAATTACGTGCCGCAAATGAGCTGGGCCGGCGGATCGGACGCCGTCTTCATCCAGCAGTCCAACCGCTTGCAGAACACGTACAAGGTCCTGCTCGGCGACCCCGCGACCGGCGCGGTCAAGCCGGTCATGGTCGAGAAGGACGCCGCCTGGGTCGAGGCCAATAACGCGCCCGAATGGCTGGAGGGCGGACGCCGCTTCACATGGCTGTCGGAGCGCGACGGCTGGCGGCACCTCTACACCATCGACCGGGCGAGCGGCCGCGCCACGCTGCGCACGCCGGGCCGGTTCGATGTGGTCGAGCTGCTGAATGTCGATGAGAAGGCCGGCTATGCCTGGTTCATCGCCTCGCCCGACAATCCGACCCAACGCTATCTCTACCGCACCACCCTGTCGGGCACGCCCAAAGTCGAACGGCTGACGCCCGCCGGCCAGCCCGGCACGCATAGCTACGACATCGCGCCGGGCGAGCATTGGGCGCTGCACACCCTGTCGCGCTTCGACGCCCCGCCGGTGACCGACATGCTTGACCTGACGCGCCAGCAGCCGCTGCGCACGCTGGCGGCCAACGCGCCGCTCGCCAAGGTGATCAAGGACACCGGTCTGGCCCCCACCGAGTTCTTCCGCGTCGATATCGGTGGAGGCACGCAGCTCGACGGCTGGCTCATCAAGCCGGCCGGCTTCGACCCCGCCAAACGCTATCCCATTCTTTACTTCGTCTATGGCGAACCCTGGGGCCAGACGGTTGCCGACCGCTGGGCCGGATCGCAGGGGTTGTGGCACCGGATGCTGGCACAAAAGGGCTATCTGGTCGCCAGCATCGATCCGCGCGGCACCGCCACCCCGCGCGGGCGCGACTGGCGCAAGAGCATCTATCGCCAGGTCGGTATCCAGGCCTCCGCCGACTATGCCGCGGCGGTCCGCAAGATGCTGAGCACGCGCCCCTATATCGATCCCGACCGCATCGGCATCTGGGGCTGGAGTGGCGGCGGCGCGATGACCCAGAACGCGCTGTTCCGCTATCCCGAACTCTACAAGACCGGCATCGCGGTGGCGGGTCCCACCGACATGACGCTCTACGACACCGTCTATCAGGAACGCTATATGGGCCTGCCGCAGGACAATGCGGAGGGCTATAAGAACGGCTCGCCGATCACCTTCGCCGACCGGTTGAAGGGCAATCTGCTGCTGATCCACGGCACGCTGGACGACAATGTCCATTACCAGAACCAGGATCAGCTGGTGGATCGCCTGATCCACTTCAACAAGCCGTTCACGATGATGGCCTATCCCGACCGCAGCCACGGTATCTATGAGGGCGAGAATACGAGCATCCACCTCTATTCGCTGATGACCCGCTATCTGGAGACGAACCTGCCGCCGGGCGGGCGGTGATCGGGCGTCAGGAGACCCAACGTGCGCGCGGCTTACCCTGGCGCCGCCAAGTCTTGTGCGTCCGGGTATAGCGATATTCGGTACCGCTGCCGCAAAGGCCGCTGCATTCCGTCGTGACCATCACCGTCGCGGACCGACCGTCCTGCGCGATGCTGGGAATGGCGATCGTGACGATCGAGGCCGAGGGACGCTGCACACCGGGCGTCGGAGCATGCTCGGCCGCCCGCGACCGGGCATCGTCATCGGCCGCCAGATAGCCGGCCGGCAATGCGCGCGCCAATGTGGGACATAGCTTCATCAATTCGTCGCGGCTGGGGTCGGTCTCAATATAGGCGCTACCGGCCTCTCTGCCCGAGGGAAGATCGGCCATGACCATGTGGCCCAGTACGCACAGGTCGCGACGTGACGCCTCGCTTGGCTCAGCCCCGACATGCATCAGTGATAATAGCGCGAACAGCATCGACATTCCCTCTCCCCTTTGCCCCATAGTCACCCGCGGCGCGGCGTCTGGCAACCCGTTCGAATTCATCTTGCAATCGTTTGTTGCAAACCGGTCCTGATCGCGCCATGATGCTCCCGGACGCGGCAAACCGGCGCTAGACTCGGTCATAATCCCCGCGCGAGAGGACTCTGATGACCCCGTCCCATCCTGCCGCCGGCACCACGGCCTCGATCAAGCCGCGCCTGTCGCTGGTCCGTATCCTTGAAATGAATCTGGGCTTTCTGGGCCTGCAATTCAGCTTCGGGTTGCAGCAGGGCAATATGGCTCCGATCTACAGCTACCTCGGCGCGTCGGAGGCGCAGATTCCGCTCTTGCAACTCGCGGGGCCGATGACGGGCCTGCTGATCCAGCCGCTGATCGGTGCGATGAGCGATCGGACCGACAGCCGCTTCGGCCGGCGCACGCCCTATTTCCTGATCGGTGCGGTGCTGTGCGCGCTGGGGCTGTTCTTCATGCCGCTCAGCTCGTCGATCCTGATGGCGGTGTCGCTGCTGTGGATTCTCGACGCCGGCAACAACATCACCATGGAGCCGTACCGCGCCTATGTCTCCGACCGGTTGGACCAGAGCCAGCACAATGTCGGCTTCCTGACCCAGAGCGCCTTTACCGGGCTGGCGCAGATGCTGGCCTTCCTGACGCCGTCGCTGCTGGTCTGGGCGGGCATGAACCCCGACTGGGTCGACAGCCACCATATCCCCTATACCGCGCGCATCGTCTTCATGATCGGCGCCGTCCTGTCCTTCGTGACGATCGTCTGGTCGATCCGGCGCGTCCCCGAATTGCCGCTGACCGCAGAGGAGCGCGCGCGGATCGCCGCTGCGCCCAAGGGGCTGGGCGCGACGCTGGGCGAGATCGGCGATGCGATCCGCACCATGCCGACCGCGATGCGCAAGCTGGCACTGATGAGCCTGTTCCAGTGGTATGCGATGATGGCCTATTGGAATTACGTCATCTACGCGATCGGCCGATCGGTCTATGGCACCGCCGACGCCACCTCGTCGGGCTTCCATGCCGCCGTGCTGACCAATGGCGAGGTCGCGGCCTTCTATAACGGCGTGGCGTTCCTGGCGGCCTTCGCGATGGTGCCGCTGGCCAGGCGCTGGGGCGCCGCGCCGCTGCATGCGATCTGCCTGGTCATCACCGGCATCGGCATGATCGCGATGCCGCACATGACCAGCAAGGCGATGCTGTTCCTGCCCGCCATCGGCATCGGCCTGGGCTGGGCCAGCATGATGGGCAACCCTTACGTCATCCTCGCCGGGTCGATCCCGCCGGAGCGGACGGGTGTCTATATGGGCATCTTTAACATGATGATCGTCATTCCGATGCTGATCTTCGGCGTGACGCTGCCGCTGTTCTATCAACCCTGGCTGGGCGGCGATCCGCGCAATGTGCTGATCCTGTGCGGGGTGCTGATGCTGCTCGCCGCCGCCTCGGTGCTGTCCGTTCGGACGCGGCAGTCCCGCACGGCCCTGCACCACGCCTGACCGGCTCCTCCTTTTTCCTTCCCGAGGTATCATGACGACAGCCCCTACCCATTGGTCGGCCGATGCGCTTGCCGGTATCCCCGACCAGGCCGACGCCCGCCTGCCGGTCTTTAGGGCCGCAGACGTGGTGCCGATCCTGGCCGATCACGACCTGTGGGACATGTGGCAGATCGCCTATGCCGATGGCCGCACCGCGATGGTGGGTGGGCGGAGTTGGTGGTTCTTCCTCGCCACGCCGCGCTTCGACGATCCCGAATGGCGGCATGACGAAGCGCGTATCCGGCTGACCAGCCATGGCGTGGACGGCTGGCGCGACCATGGCGTGACCTTTGCCGACGGCTTCACGCCGGGCAGCCGCGAATGGTCGGGCTCGGCGGTGCTGGGCGAGGACGACACGACGCTGACCCTGTATTTCACCGCCTCGGGCCGGCGCGGCGGTCCGCGCACCTTCGAACAGCGGTTGTTCGAGACGCAGGGGCGCTTCATCGTCGAGGGTGACGAGGCACGCTGCGAAGGCTGGAGCCCGCCGGTCGAGAGTGTCGTGGCGGACGGCCATCACTATATCGTCGCCAACCAGGCCGAGCCGGAAAACGGCGGCATCAAGGGGTTTCGCGATCCGGCCTATTTCCGCGACCCGGCGGACGGTTCGGAATATCTGCTGTTCGTCGGCTCGGCCGGCTGGGTCGACGAGATTCTGGACGGCGTCATCGGCGTCGCCAGGCGGATCGACGGGCGCTGGGCCATCCAGCCCGCGATGATCGAGTCGATCGGCGTCAACAGCGAGCTGGAGCGGCCGCATATCATCGTTCGCGACGGCCTGTATTATTGCTTCTGGTCGACCCAGGCCAAGCGCTTCGCCGCCGGCCTCGGCGCACCGACCGGGCTGTACGCCATGGTCGCGGAAGGCATGGCGGGTCCCTGGCGGCCGGTGAACGGCACCGGGCTGGTCGCGGCCAATCCGGTCGAGGAGCCGACCCAGGCCTATTGCTGGTGGGTCACCGGTGAAGGCGACGTCATCAGCTTCGTCGATTATTGGGGCCTGGCGGGTGCCGACGTCAGTACCGACGCAGCGCTTCGCCGCCGGCATTTCGGCGGCACCGCCGCGCCCTGGTTCCGGGTGACGATGGCGGGCGACCGGGTGACGATCGCCCGCGACTGACCATCAGGCCGAGTCGCGCGCGATCAGTTCGGGGGCGAGCACCACCGAGCCCGCCTCCTCACCACCGATGCGCGCGAACAACGCATCGACCATTGCCTGCGCCCCCGCCGCGATGTTCTGGCGAATGGTCGTCAGGCGGGGGACCGCCTGAGAGGCGAGCGGCAGATCGTCATAGCCGACGACCGCGATCGCGTCGGGCACCGCGATCGACCGGTCGGCCAACACACGTACCGCCGTCATCGCGATCATGTCCGATGCCGCCGCGATACCGCAGATCGGCATCTCTCCGCCGCCCTGTTGCAGCAGCGTGTCGATATGCGCGGCGATCTCCCGCTCCATCACATCGGATGCGAGGTGCGCCGACAGCTGAAGCGGCGCATCGGGCAGCCCCGCCTCGGCCATCGCCGCCGTGACGCCGTCATAGCGGGCGCGGATTTCGGGCGCACTGGTTTCCCCGAGAAACGCGATGCGCCGGCAGCCATGCGCCACCAGCCGCTCCCCCATCAACCGCCCGCCGGCCAGATTGTCGGTACCGACCGCCGCATGAACCTGCCCCGGCAAGGTGACGCCCCAGGCCACCAGCGGGCGATAACGCCGCGCCACGCGCTCGATCGTGTCGTACTGGTTGGACTGACCGATCAGCAGCACGCCATCGACCATCCCCGAATCGACCACCCGGTCCAGCCAGTCGTCGGCATCCGGGATGACGCGCGACAACATCACGTCATAGCCATTCTCGGTCAGCGCATCGACCAGATGGCCCAGCATGGTCATGAAGAACGGGTCGGACAGATGCTGCCGCCGCTCATGCCCCAACGGCACGACGACGCCGATCACGCCGGTGCGGCGGGTGCGCAGGCGGCTGGCCATCTGATTGGGGCGAAAGCCATGCTCGTCGGCCAGCGCCTTGATGCGCAAGCGGGTCTGTTCGTTGACCAGCGTCTTTCCGGCCAGGGCACGCGATACGGTGCCCGGCGACACGCCGGCCAGTTCCGCAAGATCCGCGATGGTACGCACCCGGCGTACATCCTGCTCCATGGAATTCTCATTCATTTGAGAACGCTAACCGCAGCGCCCCATGGCGAACAAGCAGGCAACGGCATTTGTCGGACCATTTTCACATGGATTAGCAATATTCGTCCGTGCCGCGCTTTGCCGCAGCATGCAAGGCCATTGGTGCAGGAAGAATTGTACGCGCGGGCAGGAAATGAAAGTTTCGGATCCTCCCCGGCACGGGGAGGGGGACCGCCGCGAAGCGGTGGTGGAGGGGGCGTGCCGCCAGGGACGTCCTGTTGGGCAAGCCCCCCTCCGTCAGGCCTACGGCCTGCCACCTCCCCGTACCGGGGAGGATTTTCGGTTCACGCGTAGGGCGAGGACAGCAATCCTGTCCGCATCCCCGCGCGAACAAGCCTCAGACCTTCTCGGTCAGCTCCGGCACGACGGTGAACAGATCGCCGACCAGGCCGATGTCGGCGACCTGGAAGATCGGCGCGTCCTCGTCCTTGTTGATCGCGACGATGATCTTGGAGTCCTTCATCCCCGACAGATGCTGGATCGCGCCAGAGATGCCGCTAGCGACATAGACTTCGGG
>NZ_JBNNOB010000011.1:0-47052 GCF_050274375.1 Sphingomonas sp. NPDC019816 | reverse complement strand
TACCGCCAGCCGGCTGCGTCACAATTTCGGCATGGGCAAGCCCGAGGGCTATCGCAAGGCGATCCGCCTGGTCGAGTTGGCCGACCGCTTCGGCCTGCCGATCGTGACGCTGGTCGACACCTCGGGTGCTTTCCCCGGCATCCAGGCTGAAGAACGCGGTCAGGCGGAAGCCATTGCGCGTTCGACCGAAGCCTGTCTGGCTGCCGGCGTACCGGTCGTCTCGGCGATCGTCGGCGAGGGCGGATCGGGCGGCGCGGTGGCGCTGGCGGCGGGCAACCGGGTGCTGATGTTCGAGCACGCCGTCTATTCGGTGATTTCGCCCGAAGGTTGCGCCTCGATCCTGTGGCGCACCGCCGACAAGGCGGCCGACGCGGCTGAGGCGATGCGCGTCACCGCGCAGGACCTGAAGCAGTTCGGGGTGATCGATACCATCGTCACCGAGCCGGTCGGGGGCGCGCATCGCGATCCGGCGGGGGCGATCGCCAATCTGGGCGATGCGATCCACAAATCGCTGGGCGAGCTGTCGGGCCTCGGCCGGGACGAACTGAAGCGGGGGCGCTCCGCGAAGTTCCTGGCGATGGGGCGGCTTCAATAAGGAAAAGAGCGGGTAGCGAAGGATCGCTACCCGCTCTCTTGATTTTGCCCCTTAGCTCGCGGGCTTCGGATTAGCGATCGTGGTACCCAGGCTGCCGAACGCGGTGTTCAGGCTGCCGCCCAGCGAGTTCATGCCCGCGATGGCGGCCACGGCGATCAGCGCTGCGATCAGGCCATATTCGATGGCCGTCGCGCCCTTGTTGTTCTTCACCATCTTGCGAAGAGTATTCATTCCGGTCTCCGTTCGTATGCGGCTGTCGATCACCCGGCTGAGCCGGAACGCCGGATCAGCGGCGACGGTTTTACGGCCTCGGGAGTTTAGGAATCTTTAAAGCCCTGACGCGCGGGAACAAATTTCCCATTAACGCGTGTCAATGCGCGGCTGGCCGGCCAGGAAACGGGCGACGCCGTTCAGGCTGACGCCGATTTGCTGAAGGCCCGCAAAGATCGCCAGCATGATGGCGGCCACGACCAGCGCATATTCGACGGCGGTGGCGCCGCGACGGTCGGCCGCGATATGGCGCAACGTGGCGACAAGAGGCCAAAGCCGTTTCATCGAGGTTCGGCGTATCGCGGAAAGGTTAACGAAATGAGGGTCGAGGATGTCGGGGGCGAGCGCTCCCACCCGATCTTTCCGGTGGTCGCGGCCGCCCTGGTCGATCGTCAGGGCCGCGTCCTGTTGCAACAGCGTCCACAGGGTAAGGCGCTCGCCGGCTTGTGGGAGTTTCCCGGGGGCAAGATCGAACCGGGCGAGGCGCCGGAGGCGGCGCTGATCCGCGAATTGCATGAGGAACTGGCGATCACGGTGTCACCGTCCGCGCTGGAGCCGGCCGGGTTCGCCACCGAACCGCTCGCCGACCGGCATCTCCTGTTGCTGCTCTACGTCATCCGGTCCTGGTCGGGCGCGCCGGTCGCGCAGGAGGCCGACGCGCTGCTGTGGTGCCGACCCGAGGAGATGGCGGCATGGCCCATGCCGCCGGCCGATGGCCCGCTGGTTCGCCAGTTGCGCGCTTATCTGGGCGACAGCGCGATGACCGACGCGCCCGGCGATAGCGGAATGGTGTAGCCACCGCGCTCCGGCGTGCCACCGTCCGGCCGATAGGTTCGGCCGCCCGGCGGCGTCGTCTCCACGAACAGCCGCGCATTGGGCGTCTGCGGCTGGGCAGGGTCTAGGACCAGGCGGACCTCTCCCGTCGCCGGCGTATAGCGTGCCTCGGCGATCTTGCCCGCTTCCAGCGTCAGCCACAGCCCCGCAGGGGCGATGAACAGCCGGCTGCGCGCGCCATCCTTGGGCGCGATGCGGATCGTATCGCCCGTCGCAAGCAGATTGCCGCCATAGCCCAGCCAGCCGAGCGTGGGATCGTTCACCAGATAGGTCGCCGCCGTATAGGCATGACCGAAAAAGCCCATGCCATAGTCGCCGCTATACGGGTCCCATTCCATCTTGTCGGGCCAGCTGTGGAAGGCCGCCGAGGATGCGCCTTGCTGGTCGATATTGGTGATCCCGCCCAGCAGCCCGCCATAGGCGACACGCAACAGGTGCATGTCGGCGGGATTGCGGCGGAACGAGTCGAACAGCGGCACGGCGTTCAGCGTCGATCCGTAATGATGAATCTGGCGTTCCAGCCGGGGATATTTGCCGCCATAGAGGAAATCCCAATAACGGCGCGCATTGCCGTTATAGCCCCAGTGCGGGATCGAGGGGTCATAGCCCAGGATCACCTCGCGCGTGACGTCGGCCTGCGGGCCATAGCCGAAATAGCGCATCCAGGCGTACACCTCCGCCTGGCCGGTCGAGTCCCACGCCATTTCGCTGCCGAAGGGATAGCGCAGCGTCTTCCAGTGATCGGCGCGCGCCTTCATCAGCCCCTCGACGGTCGCCGCCCGCTGAGTCCAGCCTTCGCGCTTCAAGTCTGTCAGGATGTCGACGAAGACATCGCCCTCCATCAGGCCGAACTGCGCGTAATGCGGCGCGTCGCGCATCATCGCGACGATCGTCCGATAGGCATGGTCGAGATACCATTGCCAGTCATGGACGCGCGTCATACCGGGATGATTGCGCGCCACCCGGTACAGCGCCCAGTGCCCGGCGGCGACATGTGGATAATTATAGGCGCGGCCCAGATCGTCGGCCTGATCCTTCTTCCACGAGGTCCAAGTCTGCCAGTCCTTGGCGGGCTGATACAGGTTCGGGAAGGCGGCGGGGTCATAGTAGAACAGGCTCTTTTTGACCCCGCCGGCCTGCGGGCCATCGGCGACCTGAAGATGGCCGACGATGGTCTTGTCGACCATCTGTTCGATCCGCGCGATCTCGGCGGCGTCGGGGTTGTCGAGCTGTTTCATGATCGCCGCGACCCAGCTGCCCGCGCCGCCCTCGTCGCTCATCCCCGAAATCCACACGCGCGGATCGGCGGTGACGATATGGTTCGCCTCGCGGTCATAGGTCAGTATGCCGGGTGAGCGACCGAAGGGGTCGCCCTCGGCCTCGAACCATTGCTTCGTCGTCGAGAAGCGGCCCAGATCGGCCATGGTCTGTTCGAGCGGCTTGGTGACGAAATACTGGACCGTCTGCGCCGTCCCGTCGGCATAGCGCAACGTCAGGCGGGCGCGACCCCATTGATGACCGCGCACCGCCAGCCGCGCCCAGCCGGGCTTGCCCTCGCGCGTCTCGACGGTCAGCGCGCCGGCTGGATAGCTGTCGATGCCCGTAATCGCGGACGGCGCGCGAACGAACAACGTCGCATCGATGTCGGTCGGCACGACATAGCCGGGCACGCCGATCACCACCGGCCGGCGTTCGGCCATCAGCGTCGGCTCGATCGCCCGGATACTGGGCGAGGCGACGAAGCGCAGGCCGAGCGTCCGGCTCTCGCCGGGGGCCAGGCGGATGCTGGTCGGGTCGTTCCATGGCTTGCCCGCCTTGGCCCAGTCGGTCTGGGCATAGGCCGCGCTCGCCACGGTCCAGTCGTAAAAGCCTTCCGACGTCTGCGCCCGCGGGCTGGCCTCGACGATCACCGCCTTGCCGCCCGTCTCGCGCAGCGTGGGGATGGGGACATAGGCCTCCAGCGGCGTCGCCCGTTCGGGCAGGACGAGCAGGGCGGGGCCCGCGCCGTTCAACCGGGTGACCTGCACATAGCCGGCGTCGCGGCCGATATAGGGATCGGCGAAGCTGGCCTTGGCATGCGCCTGCTCGAGGTCGCGATCGGTGATGATGTTGTCGAACGTCATCGGCATGCCGAGCGCGCCGATCTCCACCGGCTGGGCGGACGTGTTGGTCAGGGTGAAGCGCAGGGCGGGGCCCTTGCCGTCCCTCACCCATTCGCGCACGATGCGCAGCGGCAGGCCCGCGCCCATCGACCCCGTGATGTCCGCCGCCGCGATGGTGCCGCCACGTGCCGGAAGAGCGCGAACGGGGACGCGCCGGCGCGACGAGGAAAAGTCCTGCCACGCACCCGTCCCGCTGCGCAGCCGCAGGTGGATGTCACCCAGATGGTTATAGCCATTGCCGGCGCGCTCGACCGAGCGGCCGATCGGCAGGAAGTCGAACGCCGGCGTCGAAACCGGCGACAGGCCGCGCGCCGTCTGGCTCGATGGATCGAGCTTGAGCACGAAGCCGCCGACGCGTACGGTCTTCAGTGGTGCCGCCGCCAAGGTCTTCGACGCCTTCTGCTGGGCGGCGGACGGGTTGCCGCCGGGGCCGGTCGCCGCGATCGCCAGCGTGGCGAGCGTCAGAGGCAGGTATCGGAACGGCGGACGAGGCATGGCGAATTCCCTGATGTCATGGGATATGGGATATCGGTACAAAGTGCGCTGGCGATTGACCCCCTCCCGTAAGCCCGATACGGTATACAGTATTTCGGGGAGATCAAGATGCGGCAGGCGAACAGGCGCGAATGGATGCGCGGCGCGGCGACGATTGCGATGGTGGGTGTGGTACCGGCAAGGGCGATGGCGGCGGCGGGATCGGTCCTGCCGAACAAGGCCGAGCCCCTGCCGCTGGCGGCGGTGCGGTTACGCCCGTCCATCTATGCGACGGCCGTCGAGGCCAACCGGCGCTATCTCTATCGGCTGAACGCCGATCGCCTGCTCCATAACTTCCGCCTCTACGCCGGCTTGCAGCCCAAGGCGCCGATCTATGGCGGGTGGGAAAGCGACACGATCGCGGGCCACACGCTGGGCCATTACATGTCCGCCCTTGTGCTCACCTGGCAGCAGACCGGCGATACCGAGATGCGCCGCCGGGCCGACTATATCGTCACCGAACTCGCCGAGGCGCAGGCCAAGCGCGGCACGGGCTATGTCGGCGCGCTGGGGCGCAAGCGGCCCGACGGCACGATCGTCGATGGCGAGGAAATCTTCCCCGAGATCATGGCCGGCAAGATCAAGTCGGGGGGCTTCGACCTCAATGGCAGCTGGTCTCCGCTCTATACCGTCCACAAGCTGTTCGCGGGTTTGCTCGACATCCATGCGGGTTGGGGCAACACCCAGGCGCTGGATGTGGCGGTCAAGCTGGGCGCGTATTTCGCCCGCGTGTTCGCGGCGCTCGACGATGCACGACTGCAAGAGGTGCTGGGCTGCGAATATGGCGGGCTGAACGAGAGCTTCGCCGAACTCTATCAGCGCACCGGGGACCGGCAATGGCTGGCGCTGGCCGAGCGCATCTATGACAACAAGGTCCTCGACCCGATCGTCGCCGGCAAGGATCAGCTCGCCAACCTGCATGCCAATACGCAGGTTCCCAAGCTGATCGGCCTGGCCCGCATCCACGAGATTACCGCCAAGCCCGCGCCGGCGGCTGGCGCGCGTTTCTTCTGGGATACGGTGACCGACCATCACAGCTATGTCATCGGCGGCAATGCCGACCGCGAATATTTCTCCGCCCCCGACACCATCGCCCGGCACATCACCGAGCAGACGTGCGAGCATTGCAACACGTACAACATGCTCAAGCTGACCCGGCACCTTTACGGCTGGCAGCCGGAAGGGTCGCTGTTCGACTATTATGAGCGTGCGCATCTCAATCATGTCATGGCGGCGCAGCATCCCGAAAATGGCGGCTTCACCTATATGACGCCGCTGATGACGGGGACGGCGCGCGACTATTCGACCGTCAAGGACGATGCCTTCTGGTGTTGCGTCGGGTCGGGCATGGAGAGCCACGCCAAGCATGGCGAGTCCATCTTCTGGCAGGGCGGCGAGGCGCTGCTGGTCAATCTCTACATCCCGGCCGAAGCGCGTTGGGAAAAACGCGGCGCGGTCGTGACGCTCGATACCGCCTATCCGATGGAAGGGACCGCGAAGCTGGCCTTTACGCATCTGGCGCGTGCCGGGCGCTTCCCGGTGGCGCTGCGCGTGCCCGGCTGGGCCAACGGACGGGCAGAGGTCGAGGTCAATGGAAAGCCGGTCACGCCGGTGTTCGAGCGGGGCTATGCCGTCGTCGATCGACGGTGGCAGACGGGCGACACGGTCTCCATCAGCCTGCCGCTCGATCTGCGGGTCGAACCGACACCGGGCGATGACAGCGTCGTTGCGGTCGTACGCGGCCCGATGGTGATGGCGGCCGATCTCGGCCCAAAGGAGACGCCGTGGGATTCGCCCGATCCCGCGATGGTCGGGGCCAATCCGCTCGCCGCCTTCCGTCCGACCGATCCGGCAGCGACGCGCTACGTCGCCAGTGGCGTCTTCCGTCCCGCCGACCTGACCTTCGTTCCCTTCTTCAGCCAATATGACCGGCGCAGCGCCGTCTATTTCAAGCGCTTCACCGAGACCGCCTGGAAAGCCGAGGAGGCGGCGTTCCTGGCGCAGCAGGCGCGTGAGCGCGAAATCGTCGCGCGCTCCGTCGACGTCATGCATCTGGGCGAGATGCAACCGGAGCGGGATCATAAGCTTACGTCCGAAATCTCATATCCCGTCTCCTATCGCGGGCGGCAGGGACGCGATGCGCGGTCGGGCGGCTATTTCGAATTCACCATGGCGGTGAAGCCCGGGCCACTGATTCTCCAGGCGACCTATTGGGGCGATGAGCGCAAGCGCGACTTCGACATCCTGGTCGACAATGTGAAGGTCGCTACCCAACGTCTCGACAGCGACAAGCCGGGGCAATTCTTCGACGTCGAATACCCGCTTCCCGAGGCTTTGACGGCGGGCAAGAAGGACGTTCGCATCCGGGTCGTGCCGCATGACCGCAGCAGCGCCGGCCCGATCTTCGGCATGCGGCTGTTCACCGCGAAAAGGGCTGCGACGGCGTGACCGATGTGCGGATGACGCTGGACGAACTGCGAAGTCTTGCCCGCGCCAAGCTGCTCGGCGCGGGGCTTGCGCCCGCGCATGCCGAGGCGGTGGCGGAGACGATGGTGGCGGGCGAGCGCGACGGCTGCGCCTCGCACGGCATCTATCGGCTGCTTGTCGCGGTCGCCAGCATCGACAAGGGCGTGGTGGTGCCCGATGCGGTGCCGGTCCTGTCGCATCCCGCCGGCGCGCTGGTGCGGGTGGAGGGCGGCGGCGGCTTCGCGCAACTCGCGTTCCAAACCGGCAAGCCCGCCCTCATCGAAAAGGCGCGGACCAATGGCATCGCCGCGCTGGCGCTGAACAATGTCGTGCATTTCGCGGCGCTGTGGCCGGAGGTCGAGGAACTGGCCGAGGCGGGTCTCGTCGCACTGGCCTTCACGCCCAGCCATGCCTGGGTCGCGCCGTCGGGCGGGGCCGAGCCGGTGTTCGGCACCAACCCCATCGCGTTCGGCTGGCCGCGCCCCGATGGGCCGCCGTTCGTGTTCGACTTCGCCACCAGCATGGTCGCGCGCGGCGAGATCGAACTGCATCGCCGCGCCGGCAAGACGGTGCCCGACGATTGGGGCGTCGATGCGGACGGGCGGCCGACGACCGATCCCGCCGCGATCCTGTCGGGCGCGATGCGGACCTTTGGCGGGCATAAGGGATCGGCGCTGGCGGCGATGGTCGAGTTGCTCGCCGGGCCGCTGATCGGTGACATGACCAGTCGCGAGTCGATCGACCGGGACGCCGGGCGCGGTGGTTCGCCACTGGGGGGTGAGTTGATTATCGCCATTGATCCCAAAGGGTTCCTGGGCAATCTTCTGCCGGAACATCAGGCACGGGCGGAGGCGATGTTCGATGCCATAACGGGGCAGGGGGCACGGTTGCCGTCCGCGCGCCGCTATGCCGCGCGGGCCAGGTCGCTGGCGGACGGGGTGGTGATCCCGGCCGATCTATACCGCGACGTCATGGCCCTGAAGGGCTGAACAAGGGGTTTGAGGATGACCAATCACATGACGCGGCTGTTGGCGGGTGTTTCGCTGCTGCTGGTACCCGCACTGGTCGGTGCGGCACCGCACCCTGCGCAGACGCGCGCTTCGTCGTCCAAACCCGCACGGGGCGCCGACGCGCGGTTCCGTGCCCTGTCCGAGGCGGAGTATAAGTGGCGGATCGACCAGAACGCCGCCGATGAGGACAGCGGCAGCGCCGGTTCGAAGCAATTGCCTGACGTCGGTCCGCAGGCCCAGGCGGCGCGGCTCGCCCGGTGGGAGGCGACGGCCAAGGCGCTCGACGGTATCGATCCCGCGACGCTCTCGCCCGATACCCGCATCGATTACATGGTCTATAAGGGCCAGATCGACGCGCTGCTCGCCGCGCAGCGCTACCGCGATTACGAAAAGCCGCTGACCGCCGATACCAGCTTCTGGGGCAATCTGGCCAGCTGGTCGCGGGGCAGCTTCACCCGCGAAAGCCAGTATCGCGACTATCTGGCGATGATGCGCGCCATGCCGCGCTATTACGACCAGCAGATCGGCAATATGCGCGCCGGCCTGGCGCGCGGCTTCACGCCGCCCGCGATCACGCTGAAGGGGCGCGATATCGGCGTGGCGCAGGTGGTCGATGCCGGGACCGGCGACGATCAGCCCTTCTATGCGCCGTTCCGCAACCTGCCCGCGACCATGCCGGCCGCCACCGTCGCTGCTCTGCGCGCCGAGGCGAAGGCGGCGATCCGCGACGATGTGCTGCCCGCACACCGCAAGCTGCTCACCTTTCTGCGCAACGATTACATCCCGCATGCGCAGGTCAGCACCGCCGCCTACGACCTGCCCGACGGCCAGGCCTATTACCGGTCGAAGATTCGCGAATATGTCACCGCCGACATGACCCCCGAACAGGTCCATGCGATCGGCCTGTCCGAGATGAAGCGCATCCGCACGCGCATGGACGGCGTGATGAAGGAGGTGAAGTTCAAGGGCGACTTCCCCGCCTTCCTGACCTTCCTGCGCACCGATCCGCAATTCTATGCCAAGACGCCGCAGGAACTGCTCGACCGCGCCGCCTGGTTCGCCAAGAGCTTCGACGGCATCGCCTCGGACTGGTTCGGGCGCCTGCCGCGCAGCCGGTTCGCGATCAAGCCGGTGCCCGAGGACCTCGCGCCCTTCTATACGGCGGGGCGCGGCGGCACGGGCATCTATCTGGTCAATACCTACGACCTGCCCTCGCGCTCGCTCTACGCGCTGCCCGCGCTGACGCTGCACGAAAGCGCGCCGGGCCATGCCTTCCAGATGCCTTTGGCGGCCGAGAACAAGGACCTGCCGGCCTTTCGCCGCGACAGTTACCTGTCGGCATATGGTGAAGGCTGGGCGCTGTATTGCGAGGCGCTG
This sequence comes from Sphingomonas sp. NPDC019816, assembly GCF_050274375.1. NCBI lineage: Bacteria > Pseudomonadati > Pseudomonadota > Alphaproteobacteria > Sphingomonadales > Sphingomonadaceae > Sphingomonas > Sphingomonas sp. NPDC019816. Next base: position 37,804 of record NZ_JBNNOB010000011.1, on the reverse strand, counting down.
GGCGAGGATATGGGCTTCTACAAGACGCCCTATGACCGGTTCGGCATGTTGTCCTATCAGGCATGGCGCGCCGCGCGGCTGGTGGTCGATACCGGCATCCATGCGATGGGCTGGACGCGCGAACGGGCGCAGGCCTATCTCCACGACAACACCGCGCTGTCGGATCATGAAATCGAGACCGAGGTCGATCGCTACATCGCGTGGCCGGGCCAGGCGCTGTCCTATTATATGGGCCAGCTCGCCTTCCAGCGGGCGCGGGCCAAGGCGGAAAAGGCGCTGGGGCCGAAATTCAACATCCGCGCATGGCACGATGCGATGCTCCAGCTCGGCTACGTCCCGCTGCCGGTGATCGCGGCGCGGACCGATCGCTTCATCGCCGAGGGCGGCAAGGGGCCTTATCCCGATGAAGAAGGATCATGATTGACCGAGAGCGATAACATCGCTAAAAAGTATACAGTATCTAAAACAACGAAGGTGACAGATTGTGAGCATCGGCTGGCGTGGCGTCTTTCCCGCAGTGACGACCCAGGTGCGGGAGGATCTGTCGATCGATCTCGCCGATACGCAGCGGGTCGTGGACGATCTGGTCAAGGACGGCGTCACGGGCGTGATCGCGCTGGGCACGGTGGGTGAGAACAACTCGCTCGACTATGACGAGAAGGTCACCGTACTGACCGCGATCGTCGAGGCGGTGGCGGGCCGGGTTCCGGTCATCACCGGCTGCTCGGAATATGACACGCGCCGCGCGGTGCGCTACGCCCAGGCCGCCGAGAAGGCCGGCGCCGACGGCCTGATGCTGCTGCCGCCAATGGTCTATGTGCCCAAGGCGCATGAGCTGGTGAACCATTTCAAGGGCGTGGCGGACCAGACCGGCCTGCCGATCATGCTCTACAACAACCCGCCCGCCTATCGCACGGTCATCGACCAGACGGTGCTGGAAGCGCTGATTGACGTGAAGAACATCGTCGCGGTCAAGGAGTCGGCGCCCGACACGCGTCGCTTCACCGACTTCCGCAACGCGTTCGGCGACCGTTACGTCCTGTTCGCAGGGCTGGACGACGTCGCGCTCGAGGGGCTGTATCTGGGCGCGCAGGGCTGGGTCTCGGGCCTGACCAACGCCTTCCCGAAGGAGTCGGTCGAACTGGTCGCCGCGTTCGAGCGTGGCGATCATGCCAAGGCGATGGAAATCTATCGCTGGTTCATGCCGCTCCTCCATCTGGATGCCGAGCATGACCTGGTCCAGTCGATCAAGCTGGCCGAGCAGGTCATGGGCCGTGGATCGGAGCGCGTGCTGCCGCCGCGTTACGTTCTCGAAGGCGAGCGCCGCGCCGAGGTGATCGCGATGGTCGAAAAGGCCGCCGCGACCCGCCCGACGCTGGGCCAGGCCAAGGCCGCCTGATGGCGACGACGCTCTCGCCCGCCGCGATCCTGCTCGACGACGGGCGGAAACGGGGCGGGGGCGTCATCCTGGTGCAGACGCTGGCGGATCGCATCTTCGCGATCGTCCGCGAACGGATCGTGGCGGGCACGCTGCCCGGCGACCGCCCGATCCGCCAGGACGCGCTGGCCGCCGAATTGGGCGTCAGCAAGATACCGCTGCGCGAGGCGCTGGCGCGGCTGGAGCAGGAGGGATTGCTCCAAAGCGCGGCCAATCGCGGCTATATGGTCGGCGCGATGACGGCGGCGCAGGCGGAGGAGATCTATGAATTGCGCCTGCGATTGGAGCCGTTGGCGGCGGCGCAGGCGGCGCTGGTCGCCGACGATGACGATCGCGCCACGCTGATCGCAAGGTTCGAGGCGCTCGATCAGGCGGCGACCAGCGATCTGCCGCGCGTGGCGCTGTGCAATCGGCAGTTTCACATGGCGATGGTCCGGCCGATCGGTCGGCCACTGACCATCCAGATCATTCGACAATTGGCGGTGCTGGCCGAGCGCTATGTCGTGGCGCATCTGCAACCCGCAGGGCGTGATGCCCGCGCGCATCTGGAGCATCGCGACCAGCTCGATGCCTTTCTGGCGCGCGATGCCGATCGCCTTAAAGCATTGCTTGACGCGCATATCCGGTCCACGCTGTCGGACCTGAAAGGCGGGTTCGCACCCGTCTGTTGAAAAATCATAACCGTTAGGGCGGGGGATTATCCTTTCATGTTCGGACCATTCAAACCGCTGGGCAGCGCCGCCCAGCATGGCGAAGGGCAGACGCTGGCCAAGACGCTCAGTTGGCCGCACCTGATCGCGCTGGGGGTCGGTGCGATCGTCGGCACCGGCATCTACACGCTGACCGGCGTCGGTGCGGAACGTGCGGGGCCGGCGGTCATCCTGGCCTTCGCGATCGCCGGCGCGGTCTGCGCCTGCGCCGCGCTCGCCTATGCCGAGCTCGCCACCCTCATTCCCGCGGCGGGCAGCGCCTATACCTTCAGCTATACCGCACTGGGCGAGACGATAGCCTGGGTCGTCGGATGGAGCCTGATCCTCGAATATTCGCTGGCCTGCTCGACCGTCGCGGTCGGCTGGTCGGGTTATCTGGTCGGATGGATACAGGCGGCGGGCGTGCATCTGCCGGCCGCCCTGCTGTCCGGGCCACATGGCGGCGGCATCGTCAATTTGCCGGCGGTGCTCGTCGCACTGTCGGTGATGGGCATGCTGATCGCCGGCACGCGGGAGAGCGCGACGCTCAACATCATCCTGGTCATCGTCAAACTGGTCGCGCTGGCGGTCTTCGTCGCCTTTGCATTGCCCGCCTTCAACGGTGACAATCTGCACCCCTTCATGCCCTATGGCTTCGCCGCGCATGAGATTGACGGGGCCAAGCGCGGTGTGATGGCCGCCGCCGCGATCGTCTTCTTCGCCTTTTACGGCTTCGACGCCGTGGCGACCTCGGCGGAGGAGGCCAAGAATCCGGGCCGCGACCTGACCATCGGTATCGTCGGGTCGATGCTGGTGTGTACCCTGATCTACATGGCGGTCGCGGTCGCCGCGATCGGCGCGCTGCCCTTCCTGCAACTGGCGAACTCGCCCGAACCGCTGGCGCTCGTGCTGCGGTCGCTGGGCCAGCCGACCGCCGCGCATCTGATCGCCCTGGCGGCCGTGGTGGCCTTGCCCTCGGTCATCCTGGTGATGATGTACGGCCAGAGCCGCATCTTCTTCACCATGGCGCGAGACGGCCTGTTGCCGCAGTCGCTGGCCGTGGTCAGCAAGCGCAGCGGCGCGCCGACCCGCATCACGCTGGTCACCGGTATCTCGATCGCGATCGTCGCGGGCATCTTCCGCCTGGACGAGATCGCCGAACTGGCCAATGCCGGCACGCTGCTCGCCTTTATCGCGGTCGGCGCGTGCCTGATGGTGCTCCGCCGCAAGGCCCCGGACGTCAAGCGCTTGTTCCGCTGCCCGCTGCCCTATCTGGTCGGCACGCTGGCGATTCTGGGCTGTCTCTATCTGCTGTTCAGCCTGCCCAGCTCGACCATCGTGCGGTTCGTGATCTGGAACCTGGCGGGGCTGGCCTTCTACTTTATTTATGGCCGCCGGCGCAGCGCGTTGGGCCAGGGGTAAGGCCCGCCGCGGTCGCCCTTGCGCACCGGCGCGCGCGCACGCCGCCCCGGTGCCCGTCAACCCGACCTCGGGGGGTTTGCAAACGCCCCGAGGATTTCTATACTGAGCGTTATGGAAAAACTTTCGCCCGCGTGTAAAGGGCGTCCCCGCGAATTCTGCACCGATCAGGCCCTCGCCGCCGCGCTTCGTGTCTTCTGGAGCAAGGGCTATGAGGGCGCGTCGATGGCCGACCTGACCGACGCGATGGGGATCACCAAGCCCAGCCTCTATGCCGCGTTCGGGAACAAGGAATCCCTGTTCCACAAGGCGCTGGACATGTACGAGGCGGAGAAGCTGGCCTATATCCGCGAGGCGCTGGACAAGCCCACCGCGCGCGGCGTGGCCGAACATTTGCTGCGCGGGGCGGTCGACGCCCAGACGCATAAGGGCGAACCGCAGGGTTGCCTGGGCGTCATCCACTCCGTGGCCTGCGGTGAGGAAGCCGAATCGATCAAGGCGGCGGTACTCGAACGCCGCGCCTCCTCGCAGGCGGCGCTGCTGGCCCGTTTTCAGCGCGCCAAGGAAGACGGCGATCTGCGCGACGATGTCGAACCCGAAGGGTTGACCCAATATCTCTACGCGCTGTTCCAGGGCATGGCGGTCCAGGCCGGATCGGGCGCGACGCGCGAGGAACTGGAGCGGTTGGTCGATACCGGCCTTGCTCTTTGGCCGTCACGATAAGCGCCGGCGCGGCAATAAATACCAAGCGGTATAAAACAGCTTGACGACCTGTCGATCGGTTAATATACCGAGCGGTATTGAAGGCGGTCAGAGCCTTCGGATGGAAAAAATCGAGCGAGACATGAAGCCGGCGGCCCGACCGTCGACATGCGGGGCTTTGCGCCCGGCGTGAGGGATGTCGCGCGGCAGGAAAGGGGTTTTATCATGGCCTATGTCGCTTTTCAGGAAATCGGTGCCGCGATGAGCGCGGTGGGCGTGGCGACCGCGCAGCAGCCCGTGGCGGCGCATCGCCCGGAAACGCGCCTGTCCGCGCTGGAGTGGCAGGTCGTAGCGCTGGCGCGGCGGGATCGCTTGTCGAGCCTGCGCGAACCGAGCCGGCTGACCCGTGCGCTGGCGACCGTGTTCGGCGAAACCCGCAATCCGCGTCTGGCCGATCCCTCGCTGGAGGCGCTGCGCCGCATGGCGGTGTTGAGCTGGCATCATGGGTACAGCGTTCCCTCGATCGAGGTGCGTCAGTTTCTGGCGGCGGGCTATACGGCCGACCAGTATGAACTGATGGTCGACAGCATCAGCACGGCGCTGGCCGGATCGCGGCGTGCGGCGCGGCTGACCACGGCGGGCTGAACCCTCCCAAACCCCCGGCCATGGCGGGCGTGTTGTGGCAGACGGAGCGCTTCGTTGAAAGATTCTTGGCCGATACCGTAAAACAGGGCCTGCGCCAAAAGCCAAGAAAATGGCCCGGCGATTGCCGCCGGGCCAGGTGATCGCCATGAGAGCTTCCGTTGGCGATGGAGGAAAGGCGCTATCCGCTCACGACGACCATCAAGATGGCCTGTCATGCACGGTCATCCCCGGTACATGCACCGACGTCATGATCTTTCGCGTCCGGCCGAGGTCGGCAAGGCGAGCGAGAGGGCGTAACGTCGCAGCATGGAATCGATAATCCCTTCGTACCGCCAAAATGATGGCGGGCTCATCGCAATCATTACATACTGAAGTGATGGGATATAAGCCGTTTCCAGCTTGGGTTCGCGATAGCTGGGCTTTGCTGTCCGCCTTGTTCATCACCTTGGCGGCGCCGGCGGCGGCCATCGCGCAGGATATTGCGCCGCTCGATGCGCCCTCCGCGCTGGCGCTCGATGCCGCGACCTATGCCGACGCCGTCGGCCTTTCGCCATCGCAGGCGTTACGCGAATTGCAGGTGCAGGAGGCGTCGGTCCCCGTGACGGATGCGCTGACCGTGGAGTTCGGCGATCGTCTGGCGGGGCTGTCGGTCGGCCACGCGCCCTTTCATATCGATGTATTGCTGACCGGTGATGCACCGGTCGCCGACCGCAGCGTTCCCATCGCCGGCGTGTACGTGCTCATTCGCTTCCGCACCGGCGCCTATGCCAGCCATCGTCAGCTCGTCACGGCGGCGGCACTGTATCAGACGGACATCCGCGCCACGCTGACGCAGCCGCCGGGGATCGGCATCGATCCCCGGATCGGGGCGCTGGTCGTGATGGTCGGCAAGGCGGACGCGATGTCGGAGCCGGGCGACGCCTTGCGCGATCGCATCGCCCGGATGACGGGCGTGCCGGTGCGGATCGCCACCCTCGACGCGCCCGATGTCGATATGGCCGAGGTCCAGGGCGGCGGGCGGCTGATCGGTGTCGATCCCGGCGATGGGCGGCGTTACGCGTGCACCAGCGGCTTCGTCGTGCGGCGCGGCGCGGAAAGCGCGATCGTGACGGCGGCGCATTGCCCCGACAATCTGTCCTGGGCGGACGGCACCGGCTTGGCTTCGCCGCTGACCTTTCTGGGCCAATGGGGCTGGGGTTACCAGGATGTTCAGCTTCAGGGTAGCGCGGTGCCGCTCGCCCCGACATTCTTGAGTGATACCGCCAAGACCGTCCGTCGCCGCGTCAACGGCCAGCGGACCCGCGCCGCCACCCGCGCCGGCGACATCGTCTGCCATCGTGGCGAGCGGACCGGCTATAGCTGTGCCGAGGTCTGGCTGCCCGATTTCGCGCCGGCCGGCGACCTGTGCGGCGGTGGCTGCACCCCGACCTGGGTCGCGGTGCGCGGGCCGACCTGTCGCAGCGGCGACAGCGGCGGCCCGGTATTTCTGGGCGGCACGGCGTTCGGCATCGTGAAGGGCGGCAGCTACCGTGCGGACGGCGGCTGTGCGTTTTATTATTACATGTCGCTCGATTTTCTGCCCGGCGGATGGTCGCTGGCGACCGGCTGAGGGATCGCATCGCACCGCCGCCGCGTTGGCGCGACAACAGCGGACATCAGAAAGACGGTGGCATGAAAGCGATGATCCTCGACGCGCCCGGCGGACTCGATCGGCTGCGGCAGGTGGAACGGGACGATCCGGGCGCGCCGGGGCCCGGCATGATCCGGGTGCGGCTCCACGCGACATCGCTCAATTATCATGATTACGGCATCGTGTCGGGCAACATGCCGACCGAGGACGGACGCATTCCCATGGCCGACGGAGCGGGGGTGGTCGAGGCGGTCGGCGAGGGTGTGACCGAGTTCGCCGTCGGCGACAAGGTCGTGTCCTGCTTCTTCCCCGGCTGGTGGGACGGGCCGCCGCGTGTCGGCGACTTCGCGACCGTGCCGGGTGACGGGATCGACGGCTTCGCGCGTGAGGTGGTGGTGGCGCCTGCGACGGCCTTCACGCTGTCGCCCAAGGACTATGACCATGCGCAGGCGGCGACGATCACCACCGCCGGGCTGACGGCGTGGCGCAGCCTGGTCGTCGATGGCGGGCTGAAGGCGGGCGACCGGGTTCTGGTGCTGGGCACGGGTGGTGTCTCGATCTGGGCGTTGCAGATCGCCAAGCTGATGGGTGCGTCGGTCGCCGTGACATCGTCCTCCGACGAAAAGCTGGAACGCGCGCGCGAATTGGGTGCCGACTTCACGCTGAACTATCGGCGGCAGGAACAATGGGGCGGACAGGTTAGCGAATGGGCCGAGGGCGGCGTCGATCACGTGATCGAGGTCGGCGGCCCCGCCACGCTGGCCCAGTCGATCGAGGCGGTTCGCATCGGCGGCCATATCGGCTTGATCGGCGTGCTGACCGGCACGTCCGGGCAGGTGCCGACCGCCGCGCTGATGGCCAAACAGGCACGGCTACAGGGATTGATCGTCGGCAGCCGCCGGATGCAGCAGGACTTTGTGCGGGCGCTCGACACCGCTGATCTTCGCCCCGTCATCGACCGCACCTTCCCGCTGGAGGGACTGGCCGATGCCTTCCGCCATCAAGAGGGCGGCGACCATTTCGGCAAGATCGTCGCGACATGGTGAGCCATGTGGTGGCGAAGGATCCGGTCGATCCCAACTGGCCCCATGTCCTGATCGTCGGTGCGGGCTTTGGCGGGCTGGCGACCGCGCAACAGCTGGCCAATGCGCCAGTGCGGGTGACCGTCGTCGATCGCAACAATTATCACCTGTTCGTCCCCTTGCTCTATCAGGTGGCGACCGCCGCGCTGTCGCCGGCCGACGTAGCCGAGCCGATCCGTCATGTGCTGGGCCGCTATTCCAATATCCGGGTCGTGCTGGGCGAGGTGACGGGCGTGGATAGCGGGGCGCGTCAGGTGACGCTGTCGACCGGGGAGACGCTTTCCTACGACCGGCTGGTCATGGCGACGGGATCGACCAGCAGCTATTTCGGTCATGACGAGTGGCGCGCCTTCGCGCCCGCCTGCAAGTCGATCGAGGAAGCGCGCGTGATCCGTTCGCGCGTGCTGGGCGCGTTCGAGGAAGCGGAGCGCGAAGGTGCGACGGACCGCGAGGCGCTGATGACCTTCGTCGTCGTCGGCGGTGGGCCGACGGGCGTGGAGCTGGCCGGCTCGATCGCCGAACTGGCGCGCCATGCGCTCACCTCCGACTTCCGGCGGATCCGGCCCGAGGCGGCCCGGGTCATCCTGGTCGAGGGGGGATCGCGCATCCTGTCGGCCTTTCCCGACGATCTGGCGGATTATGCCAAACGCGCGCTCGGCAAGCTGGGCGTCAAGATCATGACCGACATGCCGGTCGAGTCGATCACCGCCGAGGGGCTGACCGCCGGCGGCCAGTTCATCCCCGCGCGCACCGTCCTGTGGGGCGCGGGCGTCGCGCCGACGGGCGCGGCCAAGCTGCTGGGTATCGAGCCCGGCGACGGGGGGCGGGTGCCCGTGCGCCCCGATCTGCGCGTCGAGGGGTTGGACAATGTCTATTCGCTCGGCGATGTCGCCGCTGCGAAGGGCGAGGATGGCCAGCCGTTGCCCGGCCTGGCACAGGTTGCGCAGCAGCAGGGCCAGTATCTCGGCAAGGCCCTGCGCGACGAGTTGATCCGGGGCCGAAAGGCCGGACCCTTTCGGTTTCACAATCGGGGCAATGCCGCGATCATCGGACGCCACGCGGCGGTCTTCGACTTCGGCCGGTTCCACATGAAGGGCTATCCGGCGTGGATGCTATGGGCGATCGTTCATGTCGTGCTGCTCGTCAATTTCGCGCAGCGTATCCGCGTCAGCCTGCAATGGTTCTGGCGATATGTGACCTATCGACGCGGCGCGCGGATCATCACGACGCCGATCCGACCCGCGCGCTGACGCCCCGTCAATCGGCCAGCTGGGCACGCAGGTCGATCAGCGTCGCGCCGATATGCTCGCCCAGCAGGGCCGCGACGCGGTCCTCGTCGCGCGCCAGCCAGGCGTCGAGCAGGGCATGATGCTCCTCATGCGCCCGGTCCTCGCGCCCGGCGGGTTTCAGATGCTGGATGACATAGCGTTCCGCCAGTACCTGAAGTCGCTCGATCAGCTGAAAGGTCAGCGCGGCGCCGAGCGGCCGGACCAGCGCCAGGTGGAAGGCCCGGTTCTGTAGCGCGACATCGTGCAGCGCCTCGTGTGCCGCGACGTCGAGCGAGGCCAGCGCATCACGTGCCGCCGCCTGATCCGCGGGCGTCGCCACGCGGCTGGCGCGCGCGGCGGCGCTGGGTTCGATCGACAGGCGCAGTTCGTAGATCTCCTCGGCCTCGCCTGCGCCCAGCGAGCGGACGAAGAAGCCGCGATTGGCCTGGCTGGTCAGCAGCCCTTCCTGCTCCAGCCGCGCCAGCGCCTCGCGCAAGGGAATCTTGCTGACCCCCAGTTCGTTGGCCAGCGCGTCCTGACGGATCGGCTGCTCCTCGGGCAGGTCGCCGCTGATGATGCGTTCGCGAATGATCGTGAAAATCTGCTCGGACAGGGTGCGAACGACAAGGCTCATGATATCTCTCGTGCCGACAGGCCGGGAGGAGCCTGTAATTCCATTGTAATCAATACTGATCGGTACGGTACCATAGCGTCAGAACGCACGATGCCAAGTGCATGTCGGATCAGGCGGTGGGCACACCGTCCCGTAATTCCGCGAGCCACGCCGCCGCCGTCCCGTCCGAGGGCGCGCGCCAGTCCCCGCGCGGCGACAGCGCGCCGCCGGGCGACACCTTCGGCCCGTTGGGCAGCGCGGACCGCTTGAACTGGCTGGTCTGGAAGAACCGGGTCAGGAACCGCTCCAGCCAGTGGCGGATGGTCGGCAGGTCATAGGCGACGCGCGCGTCCGCCGGCAGATCGTCGGGCCAATCACCCGCCCCGGCATTGCGCCATGCGTGCCAGGCGAGGAACGCGATCTTGGAGGGCTTGAGGCCATGGCGGATGACATAATGCGCGAAGAAGTCGTTGAGCGCGTATGGCCCGATCATCGACTCGGTCGATTGCAGCGCGCCGCTGGCGTCCGCCGGCACCAGCTCGGGCGAGATTTCCTGCGCCAGGATGGCGGCCAGGACCTCATGGGTCGCCGCGTCATATTGCACGGTGCGGATGCACCAGCGGATAAGGAACTGGATGAGCGTCTTGGGCACGCCGGCATTGACCGCATAATGGCTCATCTGATCGCCGACGCCATAGGTGCACCAGCCGAGCGCCAGCTCCGACAGGTCGCCGGTGCCCAGCACGATGCCGCCCCGCTGATTGGCCAGGCGGAACAGATAATCGGTGCGCAGACCCGCCTGCACATTCTCGAAGGTGACGTCATGCACCGGCTCGCCCGCCGCGAACGGATGCGCCATGTCCTCCAGCATCTGGTGCGCGGCTGGGCGGATGTCGATCTCCTCCGCGCTGACGCCCAGCGCGCGCATCAGGGCCCAGGCATGCGCCTTCGTCCCTTCGCCGGTGGCGAATCCCGGCATGGTGAAGGCCAGGATACGGTCGCGGCTCCACCCCAACCGGTCGGTCGCCTTTGCCGCGACGATCAGTGCATGGGTGGAATCGAGCCCCCCCGATACGCCGATCACGAGCGACGTGGCGCCCGACGCCTCCAGTCGCTTGGCCAGCGCCTCGACCTGGATGTTATAGGCTTCGTAGCAATCGGCATCGCGCCGTGCGGGATCATCGGGAACGAACGGAAAGCGGGCGACGGCGCGGCACAGGCCGCGATCGCTCGGCTCGACGCCGTGGACGAAGCCGATGCGGCGGAAACGGTGTTCGGGGTGGCCGGCAAGCGCGGCGGCATCGTTGAACGTGCCGGTGCGCAGCCGTTCCTGCACCACGCGCTCGACATCGACATCGGCAATGGTGAGCGCGGGCTTGCGCGCGAAGCGTTCGGACTCCGCCAGCTGCTGGCCCAGCTCATGGACCAGCCCCTGACCGTCCCAGGCGAGGTCGGTGGTGCTCTCGCCGATCCCGGCGGCGGAATAGACATAGGCGCAGGCGGTGCGGGCCGATTGGGCGGCGGCCAGCATGGCCCGGTCGCGTGCCTTGCCGATGACGATGTTCGACGCCGACAGGTTGCAGCAGATCGCCGCGCCCGCCAGTGCCCCCATGGTCGAGGGCGGGGTGGGGGCCCAATAATCCTCGCAAATCTCGGCATGGAAGACGAAGCCGGGCCGACCCTCGGCGGCGAAGATCAGGTCGGTGCCGAAAGGGACCGACTGGCCATCGAGATCGATCGTCAACCCCGTCAGCCCCGCGCCGCTCGCGAACCAGCGCTTTTCATAATATTCGCGGTAGTTGGGCAGAAAGGTCTTGGGCACCACGCCCAGGATGCGGCCCCGCGCGACCATCACCGCGCAATTATAGAGCCGCCCGTTGCGCGGCAGCGCGGCACCGATCAGCATCACCGGGGTCAGCGCCGCGCTGGCGTCCACCATCTCGCCCAGCGCGTCCAGCGTGGCGCGGTGCAGCGCGCTCTGCATATGGAGGTCGTCGATCGCATAGGAGGTCAGCGACAATTCGGGAAAGACGATCAGGTCGACACCCTGTTCGTCCGCATCGCGGGCCAGCTCCAGCATCGCCGCCGCATTGGCATGCGGATCGCCGACTGACGCGGCGGGCGTCGCAGCCGCCACGCGGATCAGGCCATGGGAATGAAAGGCGTAAAAGGGATGGTCCTGCATGGCACGGGGATAGCGGGGCCGGGCGGGGCGCGCCACCCCATGTGGTTTGCCAAGGATCAGGATGCGGCAGGACGCGGCCCTCCGCTTCGTCCATGTGGGGTGCGGCCAAGCGCCGAGGCGCACGTCAGCATCTCCCAATCCGAGACGAACGTCGATTTCCACGATAGAGGCACCGCGCTTCAACAAACGGATACCCCATGACCATCACCCTCTACGGCATCCCCAACTGCGACACGATGAAGAAGGCCCGGGTCTGGCTGGACCAGTACGGCATCGCCTATCGCTTCCACAACTATAAGACGGACGGCATCGATGAGGCGACCCTGCGCCGCTGGGTCGATCAGGTCGGTTGGGAGTTGCTGCTCAACCGTGCCGGAACGACCTTCCGCAAACTGGCCGATGCCGACCGGCAGGACATCGATGCCGACAAGGCGATCCGGTTGATGACGACGCATCCCTCGCTCATCAAGCGGCCGGTGCTCGACCGCGACGGCACGCTGACGGTCGGTTTCAAGCCCGAACGTTACGCTGAAATTGTCTGATCGACCAAGGGGGTGGAGCCGGACAGGCGGGGAGCGTAAGGGGCCCCCCATGTCCACCACCTACACCCTCGACACCGCGACGAGTCGCGCCAATCCCACGCCCGCACCGATGAAGCGGCTGACCGTCCCCGCCATCCGCCGTGCCAAGGGCGGGACGCCGCTCGTCATGCTGACCGCGTATACGGTGCGGTCGGCGCAGCTGCTCGATCCGCATTGCGACATGCTGCTGGTCGGCGACAGTCTTGGGCAGGTGATCTATGGCCTGCCCTCGACGGTGCCGGTGACGCTTCAGATGATGGCGGCGCACGGTGCGGCGGTCGTACGCGGCAGCTATCATGCGGTCGTGGTCATCGACCTGCCCTTCGGCAGTTATGAGGCAAGCCCCGAAAAGGCGTTCGAGAACGCCGCCTGGCTGCTCAAGGAAACCGGTGCGGCGGCGGTCAAGCTGGAGGGCGGTGTCGCGATGGCGCCGACCGTCCGCTTCCTGGTCGAGCGCGGCATCCCGGTCATGGGCCATGTCGGCCTGACCCCGCAGGCGGTCAATGTGCTGGGCGGGTACGGCGCGCGCGGCCGTACGCCCGAGGAGGCGGAAAAGATCATCACCGATGCGGTGGCGGTGGCCGAGGCGGGGGCCTTTTCGGTCGTGATCGAGGGCGTGGTAGAGCCGATCGCGATCGAGATCACCAAACGCATCACCTGTCCGACGATCGGCATCGGCGCCTCGGCCGAATGCGACGGCCAGGTGCTGGTGGGGGAGGACATGCTCGGCCTGTTCGAGCGGACCGCGCGTTTCGTCCGTCGCTACGAAACCATGGGCGACCGTATCGGCGAGGCGGCGCGCACCTATGCCGAGGATGTGCGCGCCCGGCGCTTTCCCGGGCCCGAACAGATCTATGCGCCGCGCGACGGCGGATGACGCAACGCTGCTTCCCACCGGGGCCGCTCCTCGCTAAAGGTCGCGGCTTCATTATCGCCTGATCCAAATAGCGGAGCCCGACTTGGCCCTTACGCCCCAATCCAGCCAAGCCTTCATGAGTGAGGTCGACGACGAATTGCGTCGCGAAAGGCTGACCAGCTTTTGGACCCGCTGGGGTCTGGTCGTCGGCGCAGTCATCCTGATCGGGCTCGCGGCGTTCGGCGGCTATCTCTATTGGCAGCATCGCCAGCATGAGCAGGCGGGTGCGGACGGCGAACAGCTTCAGGCCGCCTATGACGCGCTGGGCCAGAATGACGTGAAGACCGCGCAGGCCAAGCTGGCGCCGCTGGCCCAGTCCGACGTCGACGCCTATCGGGCACTCGCCAGCTTCACCCAGGCCGATATCCTGTTGCAGCGCGACGACCTGAAGGGCGCGGCCGCGCGGTTCGCGACGATCGCGAACGACGCCTCGCTGCCGCAGCCGTTCCGCGATCTGGCGCTGGTCCGCCAGACCATGGCAGAATATGACACGATGAAGCCCGAGGCGGTGGTCGCCCGCCTGCGCGGCATGGCGGTGCCGGGCAATGCCTGGTTCGGCAGCGCCGGCGAGATGGTCGCCGTCGCCTATCTGCGCCAGAACAAGCGCGCGGAGGCGGGGCGTCTGTTCGGGCAGATTGCCAGCGAAAAGGATGTGCCCGATACGTTGCGGCAACGTGCGGTTCAGATGGCCGGCGTATTGGGGGTCGATGCGGTCGGCCAGAGCGAGGACACCAAGACCCAATGACGAAGCAATTCCGCACCTCGGCAGCACTCGCCGCGCTGATGGCGCTGGGCGCCTGTGGCGTGTTCAAGGGCGCGCCCAAGAAGACCCCGACGATCGGCAATCGCGTGCCGATCCTGGTTTCGGAGAACGGGGTGGAGGCGGACAAGACGATCGCCGATGTGCAGGTCCTGCTGCCTGCGCCCGAGACGAACCCCGAATGGGCGCAGCCGGGCGGGAACGCCGCCAAGTCGATGGGCCAGCTTGCGCTGGGCGAACAGCCCCGGCGTCTGTGGGAAGCGACCATCGACGGTGGCTCGGTCCGTGATCCGCTGGGCGCCGCGCCGGTCATGGCCGAGGGCAAGCTGTTCGTCGTCGATGCGGTCGGCAACCTCGTCGCGCTCAATGCCGATACGGGGGCCAGGCTCTGGTCGGCGGCGATCACCGAGGGCGACCAGAACCGTCTGGCCCGTTTCGGCGGCGGGGCCAGCTATGACACCGGCACCGTCTTCGCCACCGACGGCTTGGGCGACGTGATCGCGGCCAGTGCCGCCGACGGCAAGGTGCTGTGGCGCGCCAAGCCCAGCGGTCCGCTGCGCGGGTCGCCGACCATCGCCAATGGCAATGTCTATGTCCTGACCCAGGACAACCAGCTTTATGCGCTGAACCAGACCGATGGTAAGATCATCTGGGCGGGGCAGGGCACGCTGGAGACGCAAGGGGTGTTCGGCGTCGCGGCGCCGGCCGCCAGCCAGGGTACGGTGGTCGCCGGTTTCTCCAGCGGCGAGCTGAACGCCTATCGGTATGAGAATGGCCGCATGCTGTGGCAGGACGCGCTGTCGCGGACCAGCATTTCGACCTCCGTGTCGACGCTGTCCGACATCGACGCCGCACCGGTCATCGACCAGGGCCGTGTCTATGCACTGGGTCAGGGCGGTCGCATGATCGCGCTGGAGCTGTCGACCGGCCAGCGTCTGTGGGAACAGAATTTCGCCGGTATCTCCACGCCGTGGATCGCTGGCGAGTGGATTTTCCTCGTCACCGACGATGCGCGGCTGGTCGCGCTGGCCCGGTCGAGCGGCAAGGCCCGCTGGATCGCGCAGCTGCCGCGCTTCCGCAACGAGAAGAAGAAGACCGGCGCCATCATCTGGTTCGGCCCCGTGTTGGCGGGCAATCGCCTGATCCTGACGAATTCGGAGGGGCAGATCGTCTATGCCAATCCGGGCGATGGCGCGGTGCAGGCGACGGTCGACACCAAGACGCCGTTCGCGCTGCCGCCGATCGTCGCCAACGACACGCTCTACGTGCTCGATCAGAAGGGGCGGATTTCCGCCTATAAGTGACGCCGCGTTCGCCCCGTGGGATATTTGTTCCACGGGGCGGTGCATTTCATGCCGCTATCCCCGTGACGAAGGGCTCGCCTTTCGCTAACGGACTGCGATGGCAAAACTCCCTATCGTCGCGATCGTCGGCCGTCCCAATGTCGGCAAGTCGACGCTGTTCAACCGTCTGGTCGGCAAGAAGCTGGCGCTGGTCGATGACCGGCCCGGCGTGACGCGCGACCGGCGCGAAGGCGACGCACATCTCCTGGGCCTCGATTTCCGCGTGATCGATACGGCGGGCTATGAGGATGAGGACCCCGATACGCTGCCCGGCCGCATGCGTCGCCAGACCGAGGCGGCGGTGAGCGAGGCCGATGTCGCGCTGTTCCTGGTCGATGCGCGCGCGGGCGTCATGCCGCTCGACGAAGAGATCGCCCGCTGGTTGCGCAGTTCGGACACGCCGATCGTGCTGGCCGCGAACAAGGCCGAGGGACGCGCGGCCGAGCAAGGCATCCTCGAAGCGCTGGCGCTGGGCTTCGGCGACCCGGTTCAGCTGTCCGCCGAACATGGCGAGGGTGTGGGCGACCTGTTCGAGGCGTTGCTCCCCTTCATCGACCGCGAGGTCGAGGAGGAAGAGGAGGTCGATCTTGAAAATCCCTTCGCGCCGCTGAAGCTGGCGATCGTCGGGCGGCCCAATGCGGGCAAGTCGACGCTCATCAATCGCTTCCTGGGGCAGGATCGCCTCATCACCGGGCCAGAGGCGGGGATCACCCGCGATTCGATCGCCATCGATTGGGAATGGCGCGACCGTGACGGCGAGGTGCGGCAGGTCCGTCTGATCGACACCGCCGGCATGCGCAAGAAGGCCAAGGTGCAGGACAAGCTGGAAAAGCTGTCCGTCGCCGATGCCCTGCGCGCGGTGGATTTCGCCGAAGTGGTCGTCCTGCTGCTCGATGCGACGCTGGGGCTGGAGTCGCAGGATCTTCGCATCGCCGACCGCGTGCTGGAAGAAGGTCGCGCGCTGCTGATCGCGCTCAACAAATGGGATGTGGCGGAAAGCCCGTCCTCGCTGTTCAACGGCGTGCGCAAGGCGCTAGAGGATGGGCTCAGTCAGGTGAAGGGGGTCCCGCTGCTCGCGGTCTCGGCCGCCACCGGCAAGGGGCTCGACACGCTGATCGAAGCCGCGTTCGAGACACGCGCGGCCTGGTCGAAGCGTGTGCCGACCGGCGAACTCAACCGCTGGTTCGAACGCGCGGTCGATGCCAATCCCCCGCCCGCGCCCGGCGGCAAGCGGATCAAGCTGCGCTACGTCACCCAGGTGAAGTCGCGGCCGCCGAGCTTCGTGATCTTCGGCACGCGGGTCGACCAGCTGCCGGCCAGCTATGAGCGCTATCTGGTCAATTCGATGCGACGGGAACTGGGCTTCGGCGCGGTGCCGGTCCGCCTCACGCTGCGCGCGCCGAAGAATCCGTTCGGGAAAAAGGACTGATCAGGACGCGGGGCGTCATGGGGCACCCTGCAACCTAGACGCAGCCTCTAGGTTTTTTGCCGCCCCCACCTCCCAACCGCCGTTCAGCCTGAGCGAAGTCGAAGGCCAAGGGTTGATGGTAGCGCGGGGCATTTGGCCGATGTCTTCCCGTGGCCTTCGACTTCGCTCAGGCTGAACGGAGGGGGGAGGGTTTTCCGGTTTGAGAAGGGGGGCGGATCGTTTGATCCGCCCTTTTTTAGTTCAGCCCTGAAGATGCGGCGCGGCGCCGGCCTTGGGCGTGTCGTTCTCCGCCATCGCGTTCAGCTGGACATAATTCTGGATGCCCATGCGCGCGATCATCTCGAACTGGCGTTCCAGCGTGTCGACATGCTCTTCCTCGCTGGCGAGGATGCGGGTGAACAGGTCGCGGCTGACATAGTCCTTGACCTCTTCGCAGTAGGCGATCGCTTCCTTGAGCTGCGTGACCGCTTCGATCTCGATCGCGAGGTCGCCCTTCAGCACCTCCTCGACCGTCTCACCGATGCGCAGGCGGCCGAGCAGCTGGAAGTTCGGCAGGCCATCGAGGAACAGGATGCGCTCGGCCAGCCAGTCGGCGTGGCGCATCTCGTCGATCGATTCCTTATACTCGAACTGGGCGAGCTTATAGACGCCCCAGTGATCGAGCAGGCGATAGTGCAGGAAATACTGGTTGATCGCGGTCAGTTCGTTCTTGAGCGCTTCGTTGAGATATTCGATGACCTTCGGGTCGCCCTTTACCGCCATATGCCCATCCTTCGTGATCGTTTCGGCCCCATCCTAACGTGGGATCATCCGAAGCGACAGACCCGCCATCACTCCGCCGCGCGAAACGGGGTTCCAACCCGGCGGAAACGTGATAGCCGCTGACATAGGTTAGTCGGAGTAAGGGGCGGAAAGTGGCAATCGGGGCGGTGGAGCAACTTGCGGAGGTATTGGAGCATCTGCGCCACGGTATCGTGATCTATGACCGCGACGAACGCATCTGCCTGATCAATCATTATGTCAGTCGCTCGTTCGGACTTTCCGAAGCGGCGGTGACCGTTGGGTCGACGCTGACGCACTATATAGACTGCATCGGCGATGTCGTGGGCTGGTCGCCGGATCGCCGGGCGAATATCATGCGGAACCACCGAAGCTGGGCGACCGAAGGCGTGTCGCGGCGGTTCGATCACAATTTTGACGATGGCACGGTCTTCGAGATCGCCTTTCACCCCCATGCCGATGGTGGGGCGACCATGACCTATCTCGACGTCACGCATGAGCGGCAGCTCCAGCGGATCAGCGCGACGCGCGAGAATCTGACGCGGCAGGCGCACGCGATGCTGGAGCGGGTCGGGCGGATCGCGGCCAATACCCGCCTCGTCGCGCTGAATGCCCAGATCGAGGCGGCCCGGCTGGGCAGCCAGGGTCATGGCTTTGCGGTCGTCGCCGATGAGGTTCGCAACCTCTCGCTCGAGACATCGGAGGTGCTGGTGGAGATCGGCCGGATCAACGAGGCGTCGCTGCGCCTGACATGATCGCCTGATCATCATCGTATAGTCGAAGGCGGGATTGGTGGGCCCGGCAGGACTCGAACCCGCAACCTAGCCGTTATGAGCGGCCAGCTCTAACCATTGAGCTACAGGCCCCACCATGCCTGTCCCGTAGCGTGACGCGCGGGGCGTTCGCAACCGGGATCGATCGTCACATAAAAGAAAAAGGGCGCCTTCGCGAAGGAAGGCGCCCTTTTCCGACAAACAGTCGGTGCTTCGGACCCGAAGGCCCGAAACAACATTACTGCATGTTGTCAGCCTTGGCGTCGGCAGCGTCGCGGACGTTGTCGGCAGCGGCGTTCATGTTGTCGGCAGCGTTTTCGAGGGTCGCGGCAGCGGCCGAGTTCGAGGTGTTGTCGGCAACCGCTTCGAGGTTGTCGGCCTGCATTTCCATATTGTCGGCCAGCATGTCCGCGTTGTTTTCAACAGCGGCCGCTTCCGGCGACTTCGTGCATGCGGCGACGGACATCAGGCCGGCGGCAGCGAGAACGAAAGCGATCTTCTTCATTCGAATGCTCCCAAGCAAAGCAAAAATCGCGGCCGGCCCGAATGCCGTCGCGAAGCGGCTCAAATAACGCGCGGTTCATCGCGGTCAATCCGCAAAATTCACATCGCGGCAAGGTTCGCGACGAACCGATGGCGCCTATCAGGCTTTTTCAAGGCGTTGGCGTTACCGAAGTGTTACCGGCCGTTTCGGAACCTTTTCGCTCAACGCGGCGTGACCGGGCCAATCTCCTCGGGCGCGTTGGCCACCACCGCCAGCATCGCCGTCCACGCCGCGACATTCTGGCGCAGCGCGGCCGGATCGATGCGGTCGATGACATCGTCGGGCGTGTGGTGAGTGTCGAAATAGTCCCAGCCGGACTGGTTCAGGTCGATCGCGGCGGTGCCGAGACGCAGCGTCGGGCCGATATCGGTGCCATCGCCCCCCACGCCGCTGCCCCGCGCGACACCGATGGGGGCGAGCGCGATCTGCAACCGATCGGCGACCGGCTTGGCACTGGCCGGCAGATTGACCTCGAACCGCCAGATGCGGTCGGCGCCGAAATCGCTCTCGGAGGCGGTGGCGTGACGTTCCCCGGCGTGCGCCTTGGCATAGGCCGCGCCGCCCAGGCCGCCGACCTCCTCGGCGCCGAACCAGACGACGCGGATGGTGCGGCGCGGCTGTCCGGCATCCATGATCCGCTTGGCGGCCGCCGCGGTAATCGCGATCCCGCTGGCGTCGTCGATCGCGCCGGTGCCCTGGTCCCAGCTGTCGAGATGGCCGCCGACCAGAACGATGCCGGCGGACGGGTCGCTGCCCGGCACCTCGGCGACGACATTACCCGATTCGCGAGTGCCCACCGTGCGCGGCGTCAGGACCAGCTTCATGCGCACCGGCTTGCCGCGCGCGGCGATGCGTTCCAGCTGCTCGGCATCGGGGACGGACAGTGCCGCCGCCGGGATGGCCTTCACGCCGTCCGGGAAGTTCGTGGTGCCGGTATGGGGAAAGCGGTGATGGTCGGTGCCGATCGACCGGATGACGATCGCGACCGCGCCGCGTTGCGACGCCAGCGCCGGCCCGGTGAAGCGCGCGGTGCCATAGGCGCCATAGCCCGACCCGTCCTGGGTGCGCGGCATGGCATTGCCGATATAGACGATCCGCCCCTTGATCTCGCTATCAGGTGCCGACTGGAATGCGGCCATGCTCGGAAAGACGGCGACCTCGGCGGTCAGGCCGGCGGCCGGCGTCGC
Source organism: Sphingomonas sp. NPDC019816 (assembly GCF_050274375.1). NCBI lineage: Bacteria > Pseudomonadati > Pseudomonadota > Alphaproteobacteria > Sphingomonadales > Sphingomonadaceae > Sphingomonas > Sphingomonas sp. NPDC019816. Next base: position 17,820 of record NZ_JBNNOB010000011.1, on the reverse strand, counting down.
CGCGGAGTTGCCGAGCGCGGCCAGCGTCAGCTTTTGCGGAAAGGGACTGAGCACCTCCGCGCTCTCGGCACCGCGTTCCCAGACGGGCATGCGATAGGGCTCGACCCGCACATTCCTGAAGCCCAGCGCGGTCAGCCGCGCGACCGCCCAGGTGCGCGCCCGCGCTTCCGCCTCGGTGCCCGCCAGCCGTTGGCCGACCTCGGTCGTCAGTCCCTCGACGATGTCCCACGCGATCGTGTCGGTCAGGGCGGCGTCGCGCAGCCGATCGACCTCGGGCGCGACGGTCGCGGGGGGCGGTGGCGGGGTCCGCTGCGCGAGGGTGGGCGACGACAGTGCGGAGGCGGTCAAGGCCGCGAGAACAAAGCGCTTCATGGCGCGGACTGTTGCCCAACCGGTCCGGTTTGCCAACAGCCGACGTACCCACTACATGGACGGGGAAATATCCTACAGTCGAAAAGCACGGAGCCCCGCGCCGCCATGGCCGTCCAATATACCTATGTGATGAAGGGTCTGACCAAGACCTTCCCCGGCGCCAACAAGCCTGTCCTCAACAACATCCACCTTCAGTTCCTGCCGAGCGCGAAGATCGCGATCATCGGCCCGAACGGCGCGGGCAAGTCCACGCTGATGAAGGTGATGGCGGGCATGGACACCGATTTCACCGGCGAGGCCTGGGCCGCCGAGGGCGTCCGCGTCGGCTATCTGGCGCAGGAGCCGCAGCTCGATCCGTCCAAGGACGTGATGGGCAACGTCAAGGACGGCGTGCGTCCGATCGCCGACCTGGTCGATCGCTTCAACGCCATCTCGGCCGAGATGGGCGACCCGAAGGACGACACCGATTTCGACGCCCTGATGGAAGAGATGGGCGAGCTTCAGGCCAAGATCGACTCGGTCGACGGCTGGTCGCTCGACAGCCAGCTGGAACAGGCGATGGAAGCACTGCGCTGCCCGCCGGGCGATGCCGACGTCACCCGCCTGTCGGGCGGTGAAAAGCGTCGCGTGGCGCTGTGCAAGCTGCTCCTCGAAAAGCCCGACGTGCTGCTGCTCGACGAACCGACCAACCACCTCGACGCCGAAAGCGTGTCGTGGCTCGAAAATTACCTGAAGGAATATGCGGGTAACGTCATCCTCGTCACCCACGATCGCTACTTCCTAGATAACGTCGTGAACTGGGTGCTCGAGCTGGATCGCGGGCGCTACTACACTTACGAATCAAACTATTCCGGCTATCTGGAAAAGAAGGCCAAGCGCCTGGAGCAGGAGGAGCGCGACGAGGCGGGCAAGCAGAAGGCGATCGCCGACGAGCTGGCCTGGATGCGTCAGACGCCCAAGGCGCGTCAGACCAAGTCGAAGGCGCGTATCCGCGCATTCGAGGAGTTGATGGATAAGCAGGAGAACCGCGTCGCGGGCAAGGCGCAGATCCTGATCCAGATCCCCGAGCGTCTGGGCGGCAGGGTGATCGAGGCCAAGGGCCTGACCAAGTCGTACGGCGACAAGCTGTTGTTCGAAAATCTCGACTTCATGCTGCCGCCGGGTGGTATCGTCGGCGTGATCGGGCCCAATGGTGCTGGCAAGTCGACGCTGTTCAAGCTGATCACCGGCCAGGAACAGCCCGATGCGGGCACGATCGAGATCGGCTCGACCGTGAAGCTCGGCTATGTCGACCAGAGCCGCGACGAGCTCGATCCCAACAAGAATGTCTGGCAGGAAATCTCCGACGAGCTGGAGGTCTTCCGCTTCGGCAAGCAGGAACTGGGCACGCGTGCCTATGTCGGCGCGTTCAACTTCCGCGGCCCCGACCAGCAGAAGAAGGTCGGCCAGCTGTCGGGCGGTGAGCGCAACCGCGTCCACATGGCCAAGATGCTGAAGGAGGGCGGAAACGTCCTGCTGCTCGACGAACCGACCAACGACCTCGACGTGGAAACGCTGCGCGCGCTGGAAGAGGCGCTGGAGACGTTCGCGGGCTGCGCCGTGGTCATCAGCCACGATCGCTTCTTCCTTGACCGCCTCTGCACGCACATCCTGGCATTCGAAGGCGACAGCCATGTCGAATGGTTCGAGGGCAATTATGAGTCGTACGAGGAGGACAAGCGTCGCCGCATGGGCGATGCCGCCGATCGTCCGACCCGTCTGGCGTACAAGAAGCTGACCCGCTGATTCGCGATCATCGCTGACCTGGCAATGCCCTTTCCGAGCGATCGGGAAGGGCATTGTCGTATTCGGGCCTCGCCAAATCGGGGCCAAATTGGGCAAGGCGTTCGCGATTGCAGCCGCTACGGCTTTAAATCGGCTGGTCGACCGCTTATTCTGAACGCGGTCCGGCAAAGGGATCACAAGGGGTTGGGTTACGGATGGCGGTAGTGGAACAGGCGCAGGGCGAGGATATGGAGATCGCCGGCGCAGGGCAGTTGCATTATCGGCTTCGCCAGCAATCGGTGCTCGCCGCCTTCGGGATCGAGGCGTTGCGCGCCCGCGATCTGGACCCGATGCTCCAGCGCGCGACCGAACTTTGTGCCGAGGGCATGCGGTCGCGCTTTTGCAAATTCCTGGAATATCGCGCCGATCGGGACACGTTGCTCGTGCGGACCGGCGTCGGCTGGGGCCCCGGCGTGGTCGGGTCGACCGAGATGCGCACCGACCTCGGCTCGCCCGCCGGCTTCGCGCTTCAGACCGGGCAGGGGGTAATCTCCAATCATCTCGACCAGGAAGAGCGGTTCCGAACCCCGGCGTTCATGGCCGAACACGGCATCCGCCGCGCGATCAACGTATTGGTCGAGGCATCGGGCCAGCGCTATGGCGTGCTGGAGGTGGACAGCGCCGATGAGGGACGCTTCGAGGAGGCCGATCTGGCCTTCATGCAGGGTTTCGCCAACCTGATCGGCGTCGCGATCGAACGGCAGGAGGCCGAGCGCCGCTTGGCCGAAGCGGTCGAACATCAGCAATTGTTGACCCGCGAAGCCAGTCACCGCGTCAAGAACAGCCTGGCGCTCGTGTCCGCCATGCTCAATCTCCAGAAACAGGAGGATGACGACCCCCGCGTGCTGCGCATGCTGAACGATGCCCAAGCGCGGATCACCGCGATCGCGCAGACCCACGACCAGCTCTGGCGGGGCGAGCGGGTGGGCATCGTATCGCTAGCCGATCTGGCGTGCGGCATCGCCGAGCAACTGGCGCAACAGTCCCAGAACCATCAGGTGCACTGTGACATCGAGGCGATCGAGATCAGCGCGGATACCGCCATCCCAATCGGCCTGATGCTGACCGAACTGCTGACGAACGCCATCAAATATGCTTACGGCGAATCGGGTGGTGCGATCGACGTGGCGCTGCACGCGCGCGACGGTCACCTCGTCATGACGGTCCGCGACCATGGGCGGGGGCTGCCCGCCGATTTCGACATGAAAGCCGCGTCGCGTCGCAGTCTGGGCATGCGGATGATCACCAGCCTTGCGCGGCAGTTGCGCGGCGAGATCCGGTTCGAGACGGTAGAGCCCGGCACCTGCGCTACCCTGACGCTGCCCGACCCGCGCGATTGAGGTTTAGCGGACCCGCTTGACGAAAGTACGCCCGTCCTCACGCCGCTCGGTCTGGAAATTGGGAATGGCTTCGATCAGATCGGAAAGCCGCTTGAAGCCGTAGTTTCGCGTATCGAAGCTGGAGCGATTGCCGGCCAACTGCCCGATCGCCGACAGGCTGGCAAAGCCTCGCTCGTCGCGCTTCACCGAATTATAGGCGTCGACCAGCAATTTCAGCAATTCCTCGTCGATCGGCTGCGGCGTTCCGGCGGTCCGCTTGCCTAATTCTATCGCGGGCGGCAGCGAGTCGGCGAGTGGAACGTCGGTCGTGCTCGGCTTGGCGGAAACGGGCTTCGCCGCACCGCTGGGTCCCCCGCCGCCAATCAACGCGCCGACGTCGATGAAGCGGCTGCACGCCTGCTTGAACGCCTCGGGCGTGCGGGAATTGCCGAAGCCATAGACGGGAAAGCCGTCTTGGCGGATGCGCGTAGCCAGCGGCATGAAGTCGCTGTCCGACGACATGATGCCGAAGCCGTCGATCCGCCCCCGGAACAGAAGATCCATCGCATCGATGGTCATCTTCATGTCGGTGGCGTTCTTGCCCTTGGTGAGATCGAACTGCTGTTGCGGCTCGATGCCATGCTTGACCATGACGTCGCGCCAGCCCTTCAGGCCGGGCTTCGACCAGTTGCCATAGGCGCGACGGACATTGACCGTGCCCAGCTCGGCCAAGACGGTAAGCACCGGGTCTATGGCGGCGGACTGGGCATTGTCGGCGTCGATCAGCAGCGCGATGTTGCGGGTCAGGGCATTCATGAGCCCAGTCTAGCAAAGCCGCGCGGCTGGGGCCATTGCCAGGTGGTCGATTGCGTGAGGCGCGGCGAAACGTTCCGGGACACCGAGGCGCCCGGATCGCTTCGCCGTGCTCGCCAAGGCCGGGGGCTTATCGGCGCTGGCCGTTGCGGACCTGACCGTTCGCCATTTCGACGCCCTTGGTCACGCGCTCATGGCTTTCGGGGTCATCGACCTCACGGGCAAGGTCATCGCGTGTGCCGACATCGGTAGCGATGCCGCCGCCATGGCCGACCGCCGAGGGCGAAGCCTGTGCCGCGTCGATGATCGCGCTGTCGTCATTCTCACGCGCGGTGGTGGTGCGGGGATGTTCCATGGTCGCTCTCCTTCGTTCGCTATCTGTACAGCGAAGAAGGCGTGCCATGGGTTCCTCACTCCGTCGGGTAAGTAATGGCGATCACCTCATATTCCCGCTCGCCCGCCGGCAGCGTCACACGCCGCAGGTCGCCGACCGAGGCGCCGCGCAGCGCGCGGACCAGCGGCGCGTTCCAGCCGACGCGCCCCTTGCCGGCATCGGCCTCGTCGTCGCCGACCAGCGTCAGCACGCGTTCGTTGTCGTCTTCATCGGCGATGATGACGGTCGCGCCGAACCACACCTTGCCACGATCCTCCTGGCGGGCGGGATCGATGACCTTGGCGGCCTTCATCCGCTTGGACAGCCAGCCCAGCCGCCGGTCGATCTCGCGCAGCCGCTTGCGACCATAGATATAGTCGCCATTCTCCGACCGGTCGCCATTGCCCGCCGCCCAGGCGATCGTGTCGACCAGCTTGGGCCGCTCGACCGCGAACAGCGCCTCATATTCCTGGCGAAGCGCGGCATAGCCGGCGGGCGTGATATAGTTGGGGCGATCCATCGCCCCGCTCTATCGCGCAGCGCCGCGCAATCAACCCGGCGGCGACTTGCCCAGATACCAGCTGAGCGGCGTCGGCCCCCGGCTGGTCGCGCGCTGCGGGTTCATCAGGTCGTAGACGACCGCGTTCTCCAGCACCCGCTGCACATAGTTGCGGGTCTCCATATAGGGGATCGCCTCTATCCAATCGACGATGTCGACCGCGCCGGTGCGCGGGTCGCCATTCTGCCGCAGCCATTTGTTCACATTGCCGCCACCCGCATTATAGGCCGCGATCGCAAGCGGATAGCTGCCGAAGTTATTGCGGATACGCTCGAAATAGCTGGCCCCCAGCTGGATCGACAAATTGGGGTCGGTGGTCAGCGCGGCGGGGGAGTAGGACAAGCCGATCTTGTTCGACTGCTCGGCGGCGGTGGCGGGCATCAACTGCATCAGGCCGCGCGCTCCGGCATGGCTGACGGCGGCCCGGTCGAACTGGCTTTCCTGCCGCGCGATGGCGTGGATGATCGTCCAGCTCGAATCGTAGCCCGAAGGCACCGGGATGGTCGGGAAGCCCGCCGCCGAATAGTCGGTCAGCCCGTTCTGCAACGCGCTGCGCCCGACCATGACCGCCAGGTCGGGCCGGGCGAGGTTGCGCGACAGGTCGACCGCCAGCAGATGGTCGTTCTCATCCGTCGCATCAGCGGCGATCTGGCGGATGAAGGCGCTCTGATCCTGCCACTGGCCGATCTGGCCCAGGAAGCGGGCGGCGCGCACCGTCTCGCGCGCGTCGAACGCGGCGCGGGTGGCGGCGGGCACAGCGCTCGATGCCAGGGTCGGCGGCGCAGTCAGGGGGCGACCGGTCCGTTCGAGCGCCAACTGGCCATAGAACTGGTCGCGATATTCGGCGGCGCGGTTGAAATAGCCGGCGGCCTCCGCCGGCCGGTTCGCCGCCTGCGCCGCACGCCCCGCCCAGTAAAAGCCCTTGGCTCGCGTCTGCGGCGACTGGCTGCCCCGGCCATAGCGGTCGAACAGGGTCATCGCATCGGCCGGCCGACCCAGCTTCATCGCCGTCTGTCCACCCAGCCAGACCAGGCTGGTATAGTCGTCCCGCTCGCCATAGGGGCGCTTCGAGACGTCGGTGCCGGCGGGATAGGCGTCGTCCACCTGCCGGGCGATGTCATAGGCGGTCTGAAGCTGATTGTCGGATGCCGCCGCGCGCGCGTTGAGCAGCAGGGTTTCGTAGAACTCCTCGACATTGCCCGGCCGGACGGCCAGTTGCCGGGGCCGCGCCAGCCAAGACCGGGCGGTCAGGCTGTCGCCGGTGTTGCGCAGCCACATGGCGCGGTCGGCGACATAGCCCGCATCATTGGCATAAAGCTCGGCGGTCGAGGCCGACAGGCTGGCGGCATCGGCCGACTTGGTGCGGAACGCCAGACGGGCGGCGAAGACCGGCCGCCGCGCCGCGCTGGTATAACCCAGCACCCGCTGCGCGGCGGTCGTCTGACCGCTCCACAACAGGGTGTCCATGCGGGCGTCATGATCCTCGGGCGACAGCGCCGATCCGAAGGTGGACAGCACCAACGCTTCGTCCGTGGGGGAGAGCACGCCGCGCCGCCACGCCGCACGCGCGGCCTGTGCGGCTTCGCCCGGTGCGCCCGTCGCCATCAACGCACGCGCATAGGCGACGCCGCCGGCCGCCGTCTGGGGCGGGAAGCGCCGGAAATAGGCGACGATGCTGCTGGGCGCGGCGGTGAAGTTCGCGGCCTGACGCTCGGCCGCGCGGCGATTGCTGCTCTCGCCCGGCCAACCGGGATGCGCCATCAGGAAGCCGGCATAGCTGTCGAAGGGCAGGGAGTCGGTTTGTTGCAGCGCCCGCCACTGTGCCAGCGCGGCGGCGATCGCGCCGTCGCTGGGTGCCTGAACCCCATTGGGGCTCATATTCGCCATCTGCGTCCGATACCGTTCGAGCTGGTCCTGCCCACCCGGCGCCACCAGGGCTCCGGCCAGTGTCGCCAGGAGCGCGCCCGCTTTCGTCAATGCCATCATGGTGGACAGAATAGGGCCTCTACCCGTACATGTCCTGAACAAATTCCAAATTTCGGCGCGACAGGAGCGCATTTCCTCTCATGTTTTCAGGATCCATCCCCGCGCTGGTCACGCCGTTCGAGGATCGCGGCGGTCATGTCGGCGGCGCATTCGACGAAGGCCGCTTCCGCGATTTCGTCGAATGGCAGATCGAACAGGGTTCGTCGGCGCTGGTCGCCTGTGGCACGACGGGCGAGGCAGCGACCATGCCCAAGGACGAGCATTTCCACGTCGTGCGCGTCTGCGTCGATCAGGCGAATGGCCGGGTGCCGGTGATCGCGGGGGCGGGGTCCAACGACACGATCGTCGCGATCGAGAATCTGAAGGCCGCCAAGGCCGCCGGCGCCGATGCCGCGCTGATGGTGCCGCCTTATTACAACCGCCCGAGCCAGGACGGGATCGCCCGCCACTTCGCCGAACTGGCGAAGGACGCGCCGCTGCCCATCGTCCTCTATAATGTCCCCGGCCGGACGGTGACGGACATCCAGCCCGCGACCCTGATCCGCGTGGTCCAAGGCGCGCCGGACATCTTCGTCGGGGTCAAGGACGCGAGCGGCGCGCTGGCCCGGGTGTCGCACCACCGCGCCGCGCTGGGCCCGGACTTCTGCCAGCTGTCGGGAAATGACGATCTGGCGCTGGCGTTCAATGCGATGGGCGGGGTGGGCTGCATCTCGGTGACCGCCAATGTCGCGCCGCGCCTGAGCGCCGATTTCCAGGCGGCCTGCGCCGCCGGTGACATGGCGCGCGCGCTGGAACTGCACGACCGCCTGTTTCCCCTGCATGAGGCGATGTTCGCCGACGCTTCGCCGGGCCCGGTCAAGTATGCCCTCAGCCGCGTGATGCCGGGCTTTGCGACCGGTGTCCGGCTGCCGATGACCTGGCCGTCGGACGCGGCACGGGCGCAGGTCGATGCCGCGCTGGCCCATGCCGGATTGATCTGACCCGGCCTTCCTCCGGCCATAATCCGGTTCGACCATCGGCATCGGCGATGGCTGCATGGGAGAGTTGGCGGATGTCGATCCTGGTGATCATCGCCTTGCAAGCCGGCGCGGTTGCGGGGCCCGTCCTGCCCGCGCCGCGCAAGGCACCCACCGGGCGCCGTTGTCCGCCGACGGATACCGGTGACGAGGTGGTGGTGTGCGGCCGATCGTCCGACGCGGATCGGATTGGCGCCATAGCCGACTATTCCAGGGCGATGACCCTGCCCAAGGCGCAAACCCATATCGCCGGTGTCGGCACCCTTTCCGCCGAAGCCGGACAGGGCGATGTCGGTGGATCGCCCAGCAGACGGGCGATGATCCGGCTGACGATCCCGCTGGGCGGGCGTCGTGGCGATTGAACGCGCCGTTCCAGAAACGGGATGACGTGCCCATCAGCGGCTTTTCATGACGCGTGCAAGCGCCTACATCGACCCGTCCATGCGCCCGAAACCCCAGACATTCGACAAGAAGAAGATCGTCGCCGAGAACCGGCGCGCCCGCTTCGACTATTCCATCGAGACCACCTATGAGGCCGGTATCGCCCTGACCGGGACCGAGGTGAAATCGCTTCGCTTCGGCGAGGGATCGATCGCCGAATCCTATGCCGAGGTGCGCGGCGAGGAGGTGTGGCTGGTCAATTCCAATGTGCCGGAATTCAGCCACGGCAACCGCTTCAATCACGAAGCCAAGCGGCCTCGTAAATTGCTCCTTCATGAGCGCGAAATAAACAAGCTCCATGGTGCGGTGGCGCGCGAGGGCATGACCCTGGTGCCACTGATGATCTATTTCAATTCGCGCGGTCGCGCGAAGGTGGAGCTGGCATTGGCGAAGGGCAAGAAGGCGCACGACAAGCGCGACGCGATCAAGGAGCGCGACTGGAAGCGTGAGCAGGGCCGTATCCTGCGCGATCGCGGCTGATGGCCTCCGCCGCGCCGACCATGTGGAGCCGATCGCTGGCATGGGTGCGGCGCAACATGCCGACCCGCGATTCGATGGAGAAGAACCGGCTGCTCCGGCCGGTCGCGCACCGGGTGCTTGCGCCCGAGCTGTGGCGTTTCACCCGCCGGTCGGTGCCGCGCGGGGTCGCGCTGGGCGTCGTCGCAGGCTTCCTGTTTCCGGTCGCGCAGATCGCGATCGCGGCGGTCTTCGCGCTGCCGTTCCGCGCCAATGTGCCGGTCGCGGCGCTGACGACCTTCATCACCAACCCGCTGACCACGCCGCTCCTGTGGCTGATCGCCTATCGAATCGGCACGATGTTGCTCCGCAGCGACACGCCGATCAATACGCAGCCGGTGGCGGAGGCCGCGACCGGCTGGTTGCAATGGGCGACCAGCGCCTTTCACTGGCTGTGGGAGCAGGGGCCGGCGTTCGGGCTGGGTTTGTGCGTGCTGACGGCGGGCTGTGCGATCGTCGGCTATGCCGCCTCGGCCTTGGGGTGGCGACTGTGGATCGCACGGAAATGGCGTAACCGCCGCAGATCGGCGCAGATTTGACCCGGCGTATCGTTTGACTGGACCTATCGGCCCGCTACAACAGGTGCATCACTGTCCTATTTGGGAACTCAGATGCGCTCTGTTCTGATTGCCGCACTTCTCGCCTCCACCGTTTCCCCCGCCATCGCCCAGACCAATGCGCCGATCGACAAGGCGGCCGTCGGCCCGGTCAAGCCCAACGCCAAGAACGGTCCCGAAATCGGCGATTTCGGCTTCGACATGGCCGGCCGCGATACCTCGGTGAAGCCGGGGGACGACTTCTTCGATTACTCGAACGGCACCTGGTACAAGGCGACGACGATCCCCGCCGATCGCTCGACCTATGGCATGTTCCATGTGCTTCAGGACCGCTCGCTCGAACAGACCCGCACGATCCTTGACGAAGCGACGAAGCAGACCGGCAACAAGGCCGGCGACTTCTATGCCAGCTTCATGGACGAGGCGGCCGTCAACGCCAAGGGCGCGGCCCCGGTCAAGCCGTGGCTGAACGCGATCCGCGCGACCAAGGACCGCGACGCGCTGGCGGTCGAAATGGCCAAGCTCCAGCGTCAGGGCGTCGGTGCGCCCTTCGGCGCCTATGTCGGCCAGGACGACAAGGCCCCCGACACCTATATCGTCAGCTTCAGCCAGAGCGGGCTGGGCCTGCCCGACCGCGACTATTATCTGAAGGACGACGCCAAGCTGGCATCGGTGCGCACCGCCTATCAGGCGTATCTCGCGCGGATGCTGACCCTGGCGGGCGAGCCCAATGCCGAGGCGCGTGCGGCCGCCGTCTTCAACTTCGAAAAGGCGCTGGCGGGGGCGCACTGGACGCGGATCGAAAGCCGCGACGCGGACAAGACCTACAATAAATGGATGGCGGCCGATTTCACCGCCAAGGCGCCGGGCTTCCCCTGGACGCAATATATGCAGGCGCTGGGCGTCGCGGGCCGCCCGGCCTATCTGGTTGCGCAGCCGAGCGCGGTCACCGGTGAGGCCAAGCTGTACAGCCAGACGCCGCTGAACGTCCTTCAGGACTATGCGATGCTCAAGGTCCTGCGCAGCTACGCGCCCTATCTGTCGAGCGATTTCGACAAGACCAACTTTGCCTTCTACGGCACCACCCTGTCGGGTACGCCGCAGCAGCAGCCGCGTTGGAAGCGTGGCGTTGGGCTCGTCTCCGAAGGGCTGGGCGAGGAAGTCGGCAAGCAATATGTCGCCAAATATTTCCCGCCGGAGTCGAAGGCCGCCGCCGACGCTTTGGTCAAGAACCTGATCTCGGCGATGGGCGACCGGCTGCGCAATCTGGAATGGATGGCGCCCGAGACCAAGCAGAAGGCGTTGGCCAAGCTCGCCGCCTTCACGCCCAAGATCGGCTATCCCGACAAGTGGAAGGATTATTCGGGCCTGACCATCCAGCGTGGCGACCTGGTCGGCAATGTCGCGCGGTCGAACGCCTTCGAGTTCCAGCGTGACCTCAACAAGCTGGGCCAGCCGATCGATCGCGGCGAATGGTTCATGACGCCGATGACGATCAACGCCTATGCCAACCCGCCGATGAACGAGATCGTGTTCCCGGCCGCCATCCTCCAGCCGCCCTTCTTCGATCCGAAGGCCGACCCGGCGGTGAACTATGGCGGTATCGGCGCAGTGATCGGCCATGAGATCAGTCACCATTTCGACGACCAGGGCCGCAAATATGACGCGACCGGCAAGCTGACCGACTGGTGGACGCCGCAGGACGTGGCGCGCTTCAAGACGTTCACCGACGCGCTGGTCAAGCAGTATGATGCCTATGAGCCGCTGCCCGGCCAGCACGTCCAAGGCGAATTGACGCTGGGCGAGAATATCGCCGATCTCGCCGGCCTGACCGTCGCGCTTGACGCCTATCACAAGTCGCTGGGCGGCAAGCCCGCGCCGGTGATCGACGGCACGACCGGGGACCAGCGCTTCTATTATGGCTGGGCGCAGGTGTGGCGGACCAAGTGGCGCGACGCCGCACTGCAACAGGCGCTGCTGTCCGATCCCCATTCGCCGGGGCATGAGCGCGTGCTGACGGTGCGCAACCTCGACCCCTGGTATGCGGCGTTCAAGGTGCAGCCGACCGACAAGATGGCGCTGCCGCCCGCACAGCGCGTTCGCATCTGGTAAGACGATAACAGCCCTTATGGCCTCTCCCGATCACATGGTCGGGAGAGGCTTTGTTTTTTGGAGAGCATGATGAAGAGCTTGGTCATCGCCGCGCTGCTGGGTGCGACCGCGATCACGGGGGGCGTGGCATTGCAGGCGCAGGATCGCGCTGCGCCCGCCAAGGGGCCGACCTATGGTCGTTTCGGTTTCGATGAAAAGGGCATGGACAAGTCGGTTCGCCCAGGCGACGACTTCTATGCCTTCGCCAATGGCGAATGGGCGAAGACGACGGCGATCCCGGCCGACAAATCGAGCTACGGCGCGTTCGACGTTCTGGCCGACCTGTCGCGCGAGCGGACGCACACCATCCTGGAGCAGGCCAAGGGCCAGCGGAACCAGATCGGCACCGCCTATGCCACCTATCTCGACACGGGGGCGATCGAGTCCAAGGGGCTGACCCCGATCAAGCCATGGCTGGACCGGATCAAGGCGCTGCGCGACAAGTCCGGCTATCCCGCGCTGTTGGCGGAGGCGGATCGCAACGGCGTGGGCATCCCCTTCGGATCCGGCGTCGGACAGGATGCGCGACAGCCCAATCTCTACACGGTGGGCTTGCGCCAGGCCGGGCTCGGCATGCCCGACCGCGACTATTATCTGAGCGACGATCCCAAGCTGGTCGCCGCGCGCACCGCCTATCAGGCGCATCTGGCCAAGATGTTGACCATGGCGGGCCAAGCCGATGCCGAGGCACGCGCCCAGGCGATCGTCGCCTTCGAAACCCAGATCGCCAAGGCGCATTGGACCCGGATCGACAGCCGCGACCGGACCAAGACCTATAACAGGATGAGCGTCGCCGATCTGGCGAAGATGGCGCCCGGCTTCGACTTCGCCACCTATCTGAAGGGCGTCGGGACCCCCGTCGACACGCTGGTCGTCGCGCAGCCGACGGCGGTCACCGGCATCGTCGCGTTGATCCAGGCGACGCCGATCGCGGTGCTGAAGGACCAACTGCTCGCCCGCTCGCTCGACGAGTTCGCCGACGTGCTGCCCGCCAAGTTCGATCAGGAGCAGTTCGCCTTTTACGGCACTACCCTGTCGGGCACGCCCCAGCAGCAGGAACGGTGGAAGCGCGCGGTCGACTTCACCAGCAGCGCGCTGGCCGATGAGGTGAGCAAGGTCTATGTCGCGCGCTACTTCCCGCCCGAAACGAAGGCGGCGGCGGACACGCTGGTCAGGAACGTCCTGGCGGCGATGGGCAAGCGTATCGACCAGCTCGACTGGATGGCGCCCGAGACCAAGGCGAAGGCGCATGCCAAGCTCGCCGCCTTCACGCCCAAGATCGGCTATCCCGACCGGTGGAAGGACTATTCCGGCCTGAAGATCGTGTCGGGCGATGCGTTCGGCAACGCGCTGCGTGCCGCGCGGTGGCGTCACGAGGACAACATCGCCCATCTCGGCAAGCCGATCCAGCGCTGGGAATGGGGCATGACCCCGATGACGGTGAACGCCTATGCCAATTTCGGCATGGTGGAGATCGTCTTCCCGGCGGCGATCCTGCAACCGCCCTTCTTCGACCCCAAGGCCGATCCGGCGGTGAATTATGGCGGAATCGGCGCGGTGATCGGCCATGAGCTGAGCCATCATTTCGACGATCAGGGATCGAAGTTCGATGCCAAGGGCCAGTTGACCGACTGGTGGACGCCCGCCGATGTCGCGGCGTTCAAGGCGCGTACGGGTGCGTTGGTGAAGCAGTATGACGCCTATGAGCCGCTGCCCGGCCTGCACGTGAAGGGCGCGCTGACGCTGGGCGAGAATGTCGCGGACCTGGCCGGCCTGTCGGTCGCCTATGACGCCTATCATGCGTCGCTGGGCGGCAAGACGTCACCGGTCATCGACGGCTTCACCGGGGACCAGCGCTTCTATCTGGGCTGGGCGCAGGTATGGCGGCGCAATTATCGTGAAGCGAATTTGCGCAACCGCCTGCTCACCGATCCGCACTCGCCGTCGCAGCAGCGGGCGTGGGTCGTGCGCAACCTGAACCCCTGGTATGCCGCCTATCAGCCCAAGCCGGGCGAGAAGCTCTATCTGACGCCCGAGCAGCGCGTACGGATCTGGTAAGATCCAGTGGGGAGACGCGGCGGGCGCAGGATCGCGCTTGACCCGTGCCCGGTCGCCTGATGAAGAGTTCGATCATGGCGATCGCGTCTCCCCCAACCCTGTCCCCGGTCAAAAGCGCCGCGATCCTGTCGGGCGCCAGCGGGCTGGGGGCGGCGGCGCTGCTGTTCCTGGCCGTACGTGACTGGGTGGTGGCGATCGGTTTCCTTGCGACGGCGCTGGTCGCGTTCGCCATGCTGGCGGCGTGGCGGCTCTTGCGTCCGTCCGCCGAACAGACGCGGCGGACGATCGACTGGGACTTCACCCGGGTCGTGGCGGACGCCAGTGCCGACGCGATCGCGGTCACCGATCGTGCGGGGCGGCTGGTCTGCGCGAACGATGCCTTCGCCTCGCTGTTCCCCATGATGCCGACGCCGCCGGGCGTGCCGCTGGACGCGCCGAGCGTCGAGGCGCTGGCCCAGGCGGGGCGGGCGGCGTGGCGGGACGGTCTGGGCCGAGCGGACCGCATCGCGGTCATGGGGACCGAGCTGTCGGTGCTGGTAACGCGGGCGGGGGACGAGGCCGACCTGCTGGTCTGGCGTTTCGCCATCGCCGAGGAACAGGATCTGGCCGAGACGGTCGAGGGGCTGATCGGCGGCCTGCAGGGCGATCGGCTGGGCGCGGCGGGGATCATGGCGGCGCTGATCGCCCCCGACGGCCGCGTTCGCGCCGCCAACCGCGTTCTGTGCGCGCGGGCCATGGGCGGCGAGATGCTGTCCATCGTCGGACAGGACTTCGCCACCTTCCTGGCGCATGACCCCAACGGGCAGGTCCATTTCGCCAGCGAAGCGAGCACGGGCAAGGCGCTGCGCATCCTTCAGATCCCGTTCGTGGAGGGGGAGGGTGCGCCGATGCTCGTCATCCTGCTCGACGAAGAGACACAGCTTTTGCCGGCGGCGGGGACCAATCCGGGCAGCCATGTGCGGGGCCTCGTCTCGCTGATGCCGTTCGGCATCGCGCTCGTCGACCGGGATGGGCGGTTCATCCAGATGAACTCGGCCTTCATGCGGGCCGCCGGGGTCAGCGGCGCCGCACCGCCGCTCTATCCCGGCGATCTGGTCGTGCGCGAGGACAAGGCGGCGGTGGCCGATGCGATCCGCCGCTTCGCCGGGGGCGCGACCCACTCCGCCGACATGGCGGTCCGCCTGAAGGATCATCCCGAGGAACCCGTAGCGCTCACCATCGCCGGCGCGCGCGGGCTGGGCGAGGCTGCGGTGCTGCTGAGCCTGAAGGACAATTCGGAGGAAAGCCGCCTGAAGCGCGAGGTGGCGCAGGCGACGAAGATGCAAGCGGTCGGCCAGCTGGCCGGCGGTGTGGCGCATGACTTCAACAACATCCTGACCGCGATCATCGGGCATTGCGACCTGATGCTGATGCGCCATTCGCCCGGCGACAGCGATTATGACGACATTCAGCAGATCAGGACGAACTCCAACCGCGCCGCCAGCCTGACGCGCCAGTTGCTCGCCTTTTCGCGGCAACAGACGCTGCGTCCGCAGATCCTGCAACTGCCCGATGTCGTATCCGAGGTATCCAACCTCCTGAAGCGGTTGCTGGGCGAGCGGGTACGGCTGGACGTCAGCCATGGCCGCAATCTGGGCCCGATCCGCGCTGATCCGGGTCAGCTGGAGCAGGTGGTCGTCAACCTGGCGGTCAATGCCCGCGACGCCATATTGGAAAACGAGCCGGTCGGCGGTGGCATCCTAACCATTCAGACGCGCGCCGTATCGATGGCCGACGTCCGGGCGATGGGCAACGACATCCTGCCGGCGGCGGACTATACCGCGCTGATCATCAGCGACAACGGCACCGGTATCCCGGTCGAAATCCTGCCCAAGATCTTCGAGCCGTTCTTCACCACCAAGGAGCTGGGCAAGGGCACCGGGCTGGGCCTGTCGACCGTCTATGGCATCATCAAGCAGTCGGGCGGCTATATCTTCGCCGATTCGCCGGCCAGTGGCGGTGCCAAGTTCTCCATCTACCTGCCGGTCCACGCCGCGCCCGCCGTTCCCGCCGCGCAACTGTCCGCCGGAAAGCCCGCGCCGCGCGCCACGGCGACGCCATGGGGTTCGGGCACAATCCTGCTCGTCGAAGACGAGGACATGGTCCGCGCCGTCGCCGAGCGCGCGCTGTCGCGTCAGGGCTATACCGTGCTGGCGGCCGAGAATGGCGAGGCGGCGCTGGAAATGCTCGACAAGCACGGCAAGCCCGACCTGCTGATCTCTGACGTGGTCATGCCGACGATGGACGGTCCGACGATGGTCGGGCTGGTGCGCAAGCGCTATCCCGACCTCGCGGTGCTGTTCATGTCGGGCTATGCCGAGGAACAGCTGCGCAAGTCGATCACGCTCCCCAATGTCGGCTTCCTGCCCAAGCCCTTCTCGGTCCAGCAACTGGCGGAGGCGACGCAGGCGGCGCTGGCGCAACAACCCGCTGGCGGATGACGCAAACCATGTTATGGCAGTGCTGATGACAGAGCCCGTGCAGATCCTCATCGTGGAGGACGAACCCCTTATCGCCATGATGCTCGAGGATTTCCTGGACGTCCTCGACAAGCAGGTGGCGGGTACCGTCGACAGCGTCGACGACGCGCTGGCGCGGGTGGCAGAGGGCGGTATCGATGCTGCGATCCTCGACGTCAACCTGCGGGGCGGCCAGAAGAGCACCCCCGTCGCCGAAGCGTTGGCGGAGCGCGGCGTGCCCTTCGTTTTCGCCACTGGCGGATCGGATGATTCGGTCGACGAACGCTTTCGCGATCGCCCGCGCCTGCAAAAGCCGTTCACCATGGACGGCGTGGCAAAGGCTTTGGGATCGCTCTAAACGCCATGCGGGGCGTCGAAAGCCCCGCCATCACCCCGTTTTGCGAAATTTGCTTGCGTCAACGGCGGGTCCGGCGACATAGGCCTGCGCCATGACACGCCAATTCGACAAGTCCCGCCTGCCGTCCCGGCACGTTTCCGTCGGCCCCGAGCGCGCGCCGCATCGCAGCTATTATTATGCGATGGGTATCCAGGAAGAGGATATCGCCAAGCCGTTCGTTGCGCTGGCGAGCGCTGGCAACAACTCCGCCCCCTGCAATACCACGCTGGATGCGCAGGCCGATGCCGCGCAGGGGGGGGTGATCCGTGGTGGCGGCATGCCGCGCCGGTTCAATACCATCACCGTCACCGATGGCATCGCTATGGGCCATCAGGGCATGAAGGCATCGCTCGTCAGCCGCGAGGTCATCGCCGATTCGGTCGAGCTGTCCGTGCGCGGCCATTGCTACGACGCACTGGTCGGCTTTGCGGGGTGCGACAAGTCGCTGCCCGGCATGATGATGGCGATGCTGCGCCTGAACGTGCCGTCGATCTTCGTCTATGGCGGCTCGATCCTGCCCGGCCGGCATCATGACCGCGACGTGACCGTCGTCGACGTGTTCGAGGCGGTCGGCCAGCATGCGGCAGGCAACTGCCCGCTCCATGAGCTCATCGCGCTGGAAAAGGTCGCCTGCCCGGGCCACGGCGCGTGCGGCGGACAGTTCACCGCCAACACCATGGCGTGCGTCGGCGAGGCGATCGGCCTGTCGCTGCCCAACAGCAACATGATGCCCGCGCCCTTCCTCGACCGGCATGGCATCGCCGAGGCGGCGGGCGAGCAGGTAATGGAGCTGGTCGCGCGCAACATCCGCCCGCGCGACATCTGCACCCGCGAAGCGTTCGAGAATGCCGCGCGCGTGGTCGCCGCGACCGGCGGCTCGACCAATGCCGGGCTTCACCTGCCCGCCATGGCGAACGAGGCGGGGATCGACTTCGACCTG
>NZ_JBNNOB010000010.1:0-48011 GCF_050274375.1 Sphingomonas sp. NPDC019816 | reverse complement strand
ACGCGAGCCCCTCCCCTTCAGGGGAGGGGTTGGGGTGGGGCATCGCCTCACACTGCCCGCCTGTGGAGGCGCCCCACCCCCAGCCCCTCCCCTGAAGGTGAGGGGTGGGTTCACTACATGTCATCCTTCTCTAGATCGGATGCCCCTCGGTATCGCGCAGCACCTCGCGCCGACCGACATGGTCCGGCCGCCCGACGATGCCATCCGTCTCCATCCGCTCGATCAGCCGCGCCGCCGAGTTGTACCCGATTCGCAACTGCCGCTGGAGCCAGGAGGTCGAGGCCTTCTGGCTCTCGCACACCAGCTGGATCGCGGCGCGATATTGCTGGTCCTCGGCCGAGTCCTCGCCGGTCGGCGCGCCATCGAGCGCGAAGCTCTCCGCCGGTTCCTCGGTGACCGAGGAGATGTAATCGGGCTGTCCCTGCGCGCGCCAGTGATCGGCGACGCGGTGCACTTCGTCGTCCGAGACGAAGGGACCATGGACGCGGACGATCCCCTTGCCGCCGGGCATATAAAGCATGTCGCCGCGCCCCAGCAGCTGCTCGGCCCCCTGCTCGCCCAGGATGGTGCGGCTGTCGATCTTCGAGGTGACGTGGAAGGAGATGCGGGTCGGCAGGTTCGCCTTGATGACGCCGGTGATGACGTCCACCGACGGCCGCTGCGTCGCCATGATGAGGTGGATACCCGCCGCGCGCGCCTTTTGCGCCAGACGCTGGATCAGGAATTCGACTTCCTTGCCCGCCGTCATCATCAAATCGGCCAGCTCGTCGACGATCACGACGATCTGCGGCAGCGGCTCGTATTCGAGCTTTTCCTCCTCATAGACCGGCTGGCCGGTCTCGGGGTGATAGCCGGTCTGGACCTTGCGCCCGAGCGGCTGGCCCTTGGCCTTGGCCGCGCGCACCTTGTCGTTAAAGCTGGCGAGGCTGCGCACGCCGACCGAGGACATTTGCCGATAGCGGTCCTCCATCGTCTCGACCGCCCATTTCAGCGCACGGACCGCCTTGGCGGGATCGGTGACGACCGGCGAGAGCAGATGCGGAATGTCGTCATACATCGACAATTCCAGCATCTTCGGGTCGATCATGATCATCCGGCACTGCTCGGGCGTCAGGCGGTAGAGCAGCGACAGGATCATGCCGTTGAGACCCACCGACTTGCCCGAGCCCGTCGTACCCGCGACCAGCAGGTGCGGCATGGGCGCGAGGTCGGCGACCACCGAGTCGCCCGCGATATTCTTGCCCAGGATGATCGGCAGTTGGGCGGCCTGATCGGCGAAGCTCTGCGACGCGACCAGTTCGTGCAGCGACACCATCTCGCGCTTGGCGTTGGGCAGTTCGATGCCGATGACGTTGCGGCCCGGAATCACCGCGACGCGCGCCGAGATCGCCGACATGTTGCGCGCGATATCGTCGGCCAGCGCGATGACGCGATTGGCCTTGATGCCGGGCGCGGGCTCCAGTTCGTACATAGTGACGACGGGGCCGGGGCGAACCTCGACGATCGCACCCTGCACGCGGAAATCGTCGAGGACATTTTCGAGCAGGCGCGCATTGCGCTCCAACGCCGCCTTGTCGATCGTCCCCGCCGAAGAGGGCGGCGCGGGGGTCAGCAGGTCGAGGCCGGGCAGCTGATAGGGCGCGTCACGGTCCGCCGCCGCCTTGGGCCGGGCGGGGGCGGGCGCGACCTGGCGGTCGGCGATGACGGGGGCGGGGCGATCCTCGCGCACCGGCACCGCCTTGCGCGCCAGGGTCAGCGGCCCCTCGTCCTCTTCCCCGTCATCGTCGTACAGCGCGCTGTCGTCGTCATCCCACGGCACGCCGTCCGCGTCCTCGCCCGAGGTGGCCCGACGCCGCCGCAGCCGCGCCAGCCCGCGCTCGGCCAGATCGAGTTCCAGGCTGCGACCCCATAGATACGCCCCGCCCAGCCCGAAGGCGAGGCCGGCGACCGCCGCGCCCCAGGTGACGACCGCCGGCTGTCCGCTGAACGCCAGCGCCCAGTCGACCAGTCCGGCGACCGACAGGCCAATCACCCCACCCCAGCCAGCGGGCAGCGCCAGCACCGCCGAGTCGGAGACGAAGGACAGCGCGCATGCCATCAGCGCGACACCGATCACCGCCTGGCGCAGCATCCGCACCCAGCGCCCCGCCGGGCGATCCCGCCACAACCGGGTGGCGATAATCGGCCCGACCGGCAGGATCAGCGCGACCGCCGGCCCGAACAGGGTCAGCGCGATGTCGGCGATCCAGGCGCCGGGCAGCCCCAGCCAATTGGCGGGCACCGCGCCCGAGGCGGTGTTGAGCGCAGGGTCGCTCGCCCGGTAGCTGGCGAGCGCCAGCACCAGCATCAGCGTGACGGCGAACAAGGCGATCGCCGTGACCAGCGCCCCGCTGCGCACCGCCCCCGCCTTCACCGTCTCGCGCCATAAAACGGGCTGCGCGCGGCTGGCCATGGCTGTTGTCCTTCAGGAATGTCCGAAAATCCGGGAAAATTCATCGCCTCTGACGGTTTCCACGTCAAGGCGCGAGGGGCGTCCGATTGTCGCCCCCCGCATTGTTTGCGACCGCCTGACGGTCTAGGAGCATGGATATGGATAGCGACGTCATCATCCTCGGCGGCGGCCTGGTCGGGGCGACCCTGGGCGTTGGCCTGGCCGCGCATGGCCTGTCTTCGATCATCGTCGATCCCGCCGATCCGGCGGTCGTGCTGGCCCCCGGTTTCGACGGACGCGCCTCGGCGGTCGCCTCGGCCAGCTGGCGGATGCTCGATGCGATCGGCATCGGCGCGAAGCTGGCGGGGCAGGGTTGCGAGATTCGGCATATCCGGGTCAGCGACGGGCTGGAGCCGGGCGCGCTCGACTTCATCCCCGATGCCGATGACGGCGCGCTGGGCACGATGTTCGAGAACAAGCTGCTGCGCCGCGCGATCCATGCGACCGCCAGCGAGGCCGAACTGGTCGACCTGCGCATGCAGACCCGCGCGGTGTCGGTCGAGCGCGGTCCGGCGGGCGTCACCGCTACCTTAAGCGACGGCACCACCGTCCGCGCGCCGCTGCTCGTCGCCGCCGAGGGACGCCAGTCGCCGACACGCGAGGCGGCGGGGATCAAGGTCGCGCGCTGGTCCTACGACCACAAGGCGATCATCAGCGCCTTCCACCACGAGGTCGCGCACGAGAATATCGCGTTCGAGATCTTCTACCCCAGCGGCCCGTTCGCACTGCTGCCGCTGCCCGACGATGACATCGGGCACCGCTCGGCGATCGTCTGGTCGGTGCCGGGGCGGGATGGCGACGGGATGCTGAAGCTGTCCGACCGCGCCTTCCTCGCCGAGGCGGAGAAGAGCATGGGCGGGTTTTTGGGCGCGCTGTCCCATGCGTCCCCCCGTTCCGCCTATCCGCTGGGCTTCCACCGCGCCGCGACGATGACCGGCGAGCGGCTGGTACTAGTCGGCGACTCGGCGCACGGCATCCACCCGATTGCGGGCCAGGGGGTCAATCTGGGCTATCGCGACGTCGCCGCCCTCGTCGAGGTGCTGGTCGAGGGCAAGCGGACCGGCATGGACTTGGGCGATGCGGCGCTGCTCCAGCGCTATCAGCAATGGCGCGGGCTCGACACGCTGATGGTGTCGGTCGCGACCGACAGCTTCAACCGCATCTTCGGCATACCCGGCAAGACCGCCAGCGCGGTCCGGCGGCTGGGCATCACCGCGATCAACCATATCCCGCCGATCAAGAACCGCTTCATGGCCGAGGCACGCGGTGAAACCGGACAATTGCCCCGGTTGTTACAGGGCGTGATGGTCTGAACCTTCATGAGCGAGATGGCGATGCGGCCCGACATCATTCCCTGCCTCCGGTACGAGAATGCGCCGCACGCCATCGATTTTCTGTGTGACGCCTTCGGGTTCGTACGGCAGGCGGTCTTCGCCGACGCCGACGATCCCCACATCGTCCACCATGCGCAGCTGGTCTGGCAGGACCGGATGGTAATGGTGTCGAGTGCACTGTTCACGCCGCACGCCGCCATTGCGGGATCGAAGACGCCGGCCCAGGCGGGCGGGGTGACGATGGAGCTATATCTCGTCGTCGCCGATGTCGATGCCCATGCGGCGCAGGCCCGCGCGGCGGGCGCGACGCTCATCGCGGAGCCAGCGGACAAGCCCTATGGCGGCCGTGGCTATGCCGTGCGTGACCCCGAAGGCCATATCTGGAGCTTTGGCAGCTATGATCCCTGGGCCTGACTATCCCGGCTATCCCACCCGCCCCGCGCGCGGGCCGATCCGCGACCGGCGCCAGCGCGGCGTTGCGCGCGGCATGGGCGCGGCGCTGCTGGTCGTCATCCTGACCCTGGTCGTCAGCTGGAGCTTCGCGCCCGTTCTATCGCCGACCGACCGGGTCCTGCGCGCGGTCGCGGCGGCCACGGTGGCGGCGTTATGGCTGGCGGCGGCGATCGGCCATGTCGCCGCGCTCCGCTTCGAATCGCCCGCCGATATCGATGCGGCGGCGGGGGGCGGCGGCGATTCGCCGCGCATCGCCATCGCGCAGGCGGTGCTGCGCAACACGCTGGAGCAGGTGGTGCTGGCGGTCCCGGCCTATATCGCGCTGGCCTGGGTGGTCGAGGGATCGGGCGCGATGGTGCCGATGCTCGCCGCGCTGTTCTCGATCGGGCGGACGCTGTTCTGGGCCAATTATGCGCGCGGCGCGGCGGCACGGGCGTTCGGCTTTGCGCTGGGTTTCTATTCCAGCGTGGCGGCGCTGGTCATCGTGCTGGTGGCGTTGGTGGGGCGGATCATCTGATCCATCCCGCCCCCCGTTCAGCCTGAGCGAAGTCGAAGGCCACGGGACTCACTATCCGCGAGTGCGGAACGTGCACTTCGACTTCGCTCAGTGCGAACAGAGGTTGGGAGGCGGGACGGCGTGGGGGCTCAAAGCTCCCGCGCTTCCTCGACCAGCATCACCGGCACGCCGTCGCGGATCGGATAGGCGAGCCCCGCCGCCTCCGACACCAGTTCCTGTGCGGCCTCGTCATAGCGCAGCGGCGTGCGCGTAACCGGACACACCAGCCGTTCCAACAACCACGGGTCCAGGCTCATTGCAGCGTCACCCGATCCTCGCCGTCATGGCGACCGAAGAATTGCATCAACTGGATGATAAGCTCGGCACGCTGTTCGAGATCGGGCGCCTCCAGCAGCGCCTGTTTGGCGGCCGAATCGAAGGGGGCGATCTGGGCGATGCCGTTGACCAGGCTCTCGTCATCCAGCCGCCCGACCGAATCCCAGTCGACGGCATAGCCCTGAAGATCCGCGAAGCGCCGCGACTCCTGCTCCAGCGAGGCACGGCGGCCGAGCGACAGGAAATCCTCGTCCGCCACCGGCAGCAACTCCGCCTCCACCTGGCGGAAGGGCGTCGTCACCTCCAGCTCGCGCTGGATGCGGAACAGCGATACGCCCTCCAGCACCAGATTGTAGCGGCCATCCTCCATCGCCTCGACCTCGGCGATGCGGCCGACGCAACCGACCTGATAGAGCGCGGGCTTGTCGCCCTCCCCCGCCGGCTGGACCATGCCGATCCGCCGGTCGCGCGCCATCGCGTCGGAGACGAGCGCCCGGTAGCGCGGCTCGAAGATGTGCAGCGGCATCGGCATCCCCGGAAAAAGGATCGCACCCGCCAGCGGAAAGATCGAGAGCCGCGCCATCTGCTTATCCGAACAGGATCGCGGACAACCGCCGCCGCTGCTGCGACACCCAGGGGTCGGTCATGCCGACCACCTCGAACAGCTTGAGCAGCTGCTGGCGCGCGGCATCCTCGTTCCAGCCGCGGTCGGCCGCGACGATGTGGAGGAGATTGTCCGCCGCGCCGTCGCGGTCGCCCGCTGCCATCTGTGCATTGGCGAGCGCAAACCGCTTCTCGTGATCGTCGGGGTTGGCCGCGACCTCGTCCGCCAAGCCGGCATAGTCCGCCGCCGGCGGGGCCGACCGCGCCAGCGCGATGGCGGCGATGGCCCGGTGAATCGCAGGGTCTTTCGCCAGAGCCTCGGGAAGCGCCTCTGCGGCCGCCTCGGCCGCGGCAACCTGCCCCGCAGCGAGCAGCGCGCGGATATGCCCCGACAACACGGCGGGATGCTCCGGCGCCATGTCGAGCAGCTGTTGGAAGATCGACAGCGCGCGCTCGGCGTCACCGGCCTCCAGCACCTCCTCGCCCATCGCGATCAGCGGTTCGAGTTCCGCCGCCGCGTCCGACGCTTCCGACTGGATCGGCAGCTGCTTGAGCAATTGGTCGAGCATCGTGCGCAGCGCGCTTTCGGTGCGCGCGCTGGTCAGGTCAGCGACCAGCTGGCCCTGGAACATCGCATAGACGGTCGGGATCGAGCGGATCTGGAATTGGTTGGCGATGAACTGGTTCTTGTCGGTGTCGATCTTGGCCAGCACGACGCCCTTGTCGGCATAGGCCTCGGCGACCTTCTCCAGCGTGGGGCCCAGCGCCTTGCACGGCCCGCACCATTCCGCCCAGAAGTCCAGGATGACCAGCTTGGTCATCGACGGCTCGACGACATCGCGGCGGAAGGCGGTGACGGCTTCCTTGTCGGCGGGCGACATTCCCAATGTGGCCAAAAGACGCTCCTTCATGTGTTGCTCGGCCCTATGTGGGCGAACGGGTGCGGTAATGAAAGGTGGGTGGGTAAATCAGCCGTTCAGCCGCGCGATGGTGCGATCGCGCCCGATCAGCGGCAGCAGTGCTGCCATGTCCGGCCCCTGCGCCCGGCCGGTCAGCGCGAGTCGCAGCGGCAGGAACAGCATCTTGCCCTTGCGCCCGGTCGCCTCCTTGAGCGCGGCGGTCAGGGCATGCCAGGGATCGGTGCCCCAGTCGATCTGACCCGCGACCTCGGCCGCCTGCGCCAGATAGGCGCGGTCGTCCTCGGGCGGTGCGGGCGCGTCAACCGGCCCCTCGATCACCTGCCACCAGTCGGCGGCTTCGGCGACGGTATTGAGGTTCGGGCGCACCGCTTCCCACTCCGCCGCACCCATGCCGGTGGGCAGCCGGTCGGCGACCGCTTCATACGGAGTCTGATGGAGGATGCGCGCATTGAGCTGCGCCAGCTCCGCCTCGTCGAACCGCGCAGGCGCACGACCGAAGCGCGAGAAGTCGAACCCGGCGATCAGCGGGGCCATGTCGGCGACCGGCTCGACCGGATCGCTGGTGCCGATCCGCGCGAGGAGCGCGCGCACCGCCTGCGGTTCGATGCCGATCTCGCGGAAATGATCGACGCCCAGCGAGCCGAGTCGCTTGGACAGCTTGCCCTCGTTCCCGGTCAGCAGCGCGGCATGGGCGAAACGCGGCAGCTCTGCCTTCAACGCCTGGAACATCTGAATCTGGAGCGCGGTGTTGGACACGTGATCCTCGCCACGCACCACCTGGGTCACGCCCATGTCGATGTCATCGATCACCGAGGGCAGCATATAGAGCCACGTCCCGTCGGCGCGGCGGATCACGGGATCGCTCATCGTCGCGGGGTCGAAGCGCTGGGGACCACGCACCGCATCGTCCCATTCGATTGGCGCACCATAATCGAGCTTGAAGCGCCAGTGCGGACGAACGCCTTCGGCTTCCAGCTTGGCGCGATCGTCGTCGGTCAGCGACAAGGCGGCTCGGTCGTACACCGGCGGCAGACCCCGCCCGAGCTGAATCTTGCGCTTCAGGTCGAGTTCCTGCGCCGTCTCATAGGCGGGGTACACATGGCCGCCTGCAACCAACTCGGCGAACCGTGCCTCGTACAAAGCGAAACGCTCGGATTGACGCACCTCGCTATCCGGGATCATCCCCAGCCACGCCAAATCCGCCCGGATCGCCTCGACATAGCGTTCCTCGCTCCGCTCGGCATCGGTGTCGTCGATGCGCAGCAGGAAGCGTCCGCCGGCCTTTTGCGCATACATCCAGTTGTGCAGCGCGGTGCGGATATTGCCGACATGCAGCCGCCCGGTGGGCGAGGGAGCGAAACGGGTCACGGTCATGGCCTCGCCCATAATCGGGGAATCACCTTTGCGCTATTGTGACAGCGCGATTAAGGGGGCGGGCATCACTGGGCTGTCTGCGGGGACGGGGTAACCACCATGAAATTGATGACCGGCAATGCGAACCTGCCGCTGGCGAAGGCGGTTTCGGCCTATCTGGAAGTGCCGCTGACCGAGGCGCTGGTGCGCCGCTTCGCCGATGAGGAAATCTTCGTCGAGATCCAGGAGAATGTGCGCGGCGAGGACGTGTTCGTGATCCAGTCGACCGGTTATCCGGTCAACGACAATCTCATGGAACTCCTCATCATGATCGACGCGCTGAAGCGTGCGTCGGCGCGCCGGATCACGGCGGTCATCCCCTATTTCGGCTATGCCCGCCAGGACCGGAAGCCCGGCCCGCGCACGCCCATCTCGGCCAAGCTGGTGGCGAACCTGATCACCGTCGCGGGCGCCGACCGCGTCCTGTCGGTCGACCTCCATGCCGGTCAGATCCAGGGCTTCTTCGATATCCCGACCGACAATCTCTATGCCGCGCCGGTCATGTCGGCGGACATTCTGGCGCGCTTCAAGAACGACAACCTCATGGTCGTGTCGCCCGACGTCGGCGGCGTGGTCCGTGCGCGCCAGCTCGCCAAGCGGCTCAACAACGCGCCGCTCGCCATCGTCGACAAGCGTCGCGAGCGCGCGGGCGAGTCGGAGGTGATGAACATCATCGGTGACGTCGAGGGGCGCTTCTGCATCCTGATCGACGATATCGTCGACTCGGCGGGCACGCTGTGCAACGCGGCCGCCGCGCTGCGTCAGGCGGGGGCCGAGGACGTCGTCGCCTATGTCACCCACGGCGTGCTGTCGGGCGGTGCCGTGGCACGAGTCGATGGCTCGGAACTGCGCGAGCTGGTCATCACCGATTCGATCGGCAACCACGAATCGATCAGCGGCACCGGCAAGATCCGCCACCTGCCGATCGCCCCGCTGCTGGGCGAGGCGATCAAGCGCATCGCCGACGAAACGAGCGTGTCCAGCCTGTTCGATTGATTTGGGGGGCGTGGCGATCATCGTCGCCCGTCGCCTGCTCAGCTAAGCGATTCCCGTGGCCTTCGACTTCGCTCAGGCTGAACGGAGGTTGAGGCTAACCATACGCTCCGTTCGCACTGAGCGAAGTCGAAGCGCACGGGATACGCTTACTACAGGAAAAAATTCACCGATTCCCCAGGCTGACGATATGCTCGAACACCGCCGGATGAAGCGGCTTCGAGAAGGCGCAGCCATATTTGAAGCGATCGCGCCACGCGATCACCGCCTCCATCGGCGCGAGGCCCGGCAGGGTCAGCCAGACGATCGTGCCCGGCCACAGGGTGAAGCTGGTCTCGGCGCGAAAGCCCTCGGGCGACAGGTCGACCACGTCGATCTCGAAGCGGGTCTGACCCTTGTCGCGCAAGTGGGCGCGCATGCGCACCGCGTGACGCAGCGAACGGCGTAGCTCCTGGCCGGGGACCGGCTCGAATGGCGGTGTGAAGACCGGTTTTTCCATGACGCTCCCCTTAGCCGGAAGAAGGTTACTTTTCCGCCAACACCATTCCCACTTGGCCGCACGACGGCAGGGCGGCGGCCCCCGACGCGGCGCTGTGGCTCGGCTCCCGGCGCCTTCGACGTCCGTGCGGCGCATCCTACCATGCGGATCACTTTCCCGGGACAGGAAATGCCGAAGGCCGGTCCATCACGATCCTATAACGCATTCGGATCGATTTGGCGCATGATTCCCTTGGACATTCCGACCGAGCGGGGTGCGCTACCCCATGTAGCACTTGCGATGCAATTGCAATAAAGTGGTTTCGGGGTGGATTTGTCCGCCAGCCTGTGCTTTAGCCACACCCAATTTCCCTAGAACCACCCGAGAGGCGGAAGGCTAGCGCATGAACATCCACGAATATCAGGCCAAGGAATTGCTCGCCAAGTTCGGCGTGCCCGTCCCCGCCGGCTTCGCCGCGATGACCGTCGAGGAGGCCGTCGAGGCATCGTCCAAGCTCCCCGGACCGCTCTACGTCGTCAAGGCGCAGATCCATGCGGGCGGCCGCGGCAAGGGCAAGTTCAAGGAACTCGGCCCCGATGCCAAGGGCGGTGTCCGCCTGGCCAAGACCGCCGACGAAGTACGCGCCGCCGCCACCGACATGCTGGGCAACACGCTGGTCACCATCCAGACCGGTGAGGCTGGCAAGCAGGTCAACCGCCTGTACGTGACCGACGGCGTCGACATCGCCAAGGAATTCTACCTCGCGCTGCTCGTCAACCGCGCGACCGGCCGTGTCTCGATGGTCGCCTCGACCGAAGGTGGCATGGACATCGAGACCGTGGCGCATGACACGCCCGAGAAGATCCACTCGATCGACATCGACACCGCGACCGGCTTCATGCCGCATCACGGCCGCGCCGTCGCCGCCGCGCTGGAGCTGACCGGCGACCTCGCCAAGCAGGCCGCCAATGTCGCGTCGAAGCTGTATGCCGCGTTCCTGGGCACCGATGCCGAGCAGATCGAGATCAACCCCCTCGCCGTCACCGAGGACGGCAAGCTGATGGTGCTCGACGCCAAGGTCGGCTTCGACGGCAACGCCATGTTCCGTCACAAGGACCTGATGGAACTGCGCGACACCACCGAAGAAGACGCGATGGAGCTGGAGGCGTCGAAGTACGACCTGGCCTACATCAAGCTCGACGGTGACATTGGCTGCATGGTCAACGGCGCCGGCCTCGCCATGGCGACGATGGACATCATCAAGCTGAACGGCATGTTCCCGGCCAACTTCCTCGACGTCGGCGGCGGCGCCAACAAGGAGAAGGTCACCGCGGCGTTCAAGATCATCCTGAGCGATCCCGCCGTGAAGGGCATCCTGGTCAACATCTTCGGCGGCATCATGCGCTGCGACATCATCGCCGACGGCATCGTCGCGGCGGCGAAGGAAGTGAACCTTCAGGTTCCGCTGGTCGTCCGCCTCGAGGGCACGAATGTCGAGAAGGGCAAGGAAATCCTCGCCAATTCGGGTCTCGCCATCGTCCCCGCCAACGATCTGGGCGACGCGGCCAAGAAGATCGTCGCCGAGGTGCAGAAGGTCGCCTAAACCGCACCTTCGGCCCTGACGGACCGATTAAAGGGGGCTCGGACGGAAACGTCCGGGCCCCTTTCTCGTTAGCCTCAGGTGTTGGTCTTGCGATGCTCTCGCAACGCCGCCAAAGACGGCGGCATGATGGGCTGTTCAGCCGGGAAGGAACCGCGATGAAGATCGTCGTGCCCGTGAAGCGGGTGTTGGATTATAATGTGAAGCCACGCGTGAAGGCGGACGGGACGGGCGTCGATCTGGCGAACGTGAAGATGAGCATGAACCCGTTCGACGAGATCGCAGTGGAAGAGGCGATCCGGCTGAAGGAGAAGGGGGCGGCCACGGAGGTGGTCGTCGTCTCGATCGGCGAGCCCAAGGCGGCGGACACGCTGCGCACCGCGCTCGCCATGGGCGCGGACCGGGCGGTGCTGATTACCTCGGACCAGCCGGTGGAGCCGCTCGGCGTCGCCAAGCTGCTCGCCAAGGTGGTCGAGGAGGAACAGCCGGGCCTCGTCATCCTGGGCAAGCAGGCGATCGACGGCGACAACAACCAGACCGGGCAGATGCTGGCCGGGCTGCTCGGCTGGGCGCAAGGCACCTTCGCCTCCAAGGTCGAGATCGACGGCCAGAGCGCTAACGTTACGCGCGAGGTCGATGGCGGCCTGGAGACGGTGGCCCTCACGCTGCCCGCGATCGTCACCACCGACCTTCGCCTCAACGAGCCGCGCTATGCGTCGCTCCCCAACATCATGAAGGCCAAGTCCAAGCCGATGGCGACCAAGACCGCCGCCGATTACGGCGTCGACGTCGCGCCCCGCCTGACGATCACCCATGTCGCTGAGCCCGGCAAGCGCCAGGCGGGCGTCAAGGTCGGCTCGGTCGACGAACTGGTCGAGAAACTCAAAGCACTGGGAGTGGCCAAGTGAAGACGCTGGTATGGGTCGAGCATGACGGCGGGTCCGTCAAGGATGCCACGCTGGCGACCGTCACGGCGGCGTCGAAGCTGGGCGAGGTCCACCTGATCGTCGCGGGCCAAGGCGTCGACGGCGTGGCGCAGGCCGCCGCGAAGATCGCCGGCGTGGGCAAGGTCCATGTCGCCGACGACGCGGCGTACGCCAACGCGCTGGCGGAAAACGTCGCGCCGCTGATCGCCGAGCTGATGGGCCATCACGACGCCTTCCTCGCGCCGTCGACCACCACCGGCAAGAACATCGCGCCGCGTGTCGCGGCATTGATCGACGTCATGCAGATCAGCGACATATTGTCGGTCGAAGGGCCGGACAGCTTCACCCGCCCGATCTATGCGGGCAACGCCATCGCCACCGTGAAGACCAGCGACAAGAAGCTGGTCCTGACCGTGCGCACCACGGCGTTCGAGAAGGCGGCGGCCGAGGGCGGATCGGGCGCGATCGAGGCAGTCGCCGCCACCGGCGACGCCGCCAAGTCCCGCTTCATCGGCGCGGAGAAGGCCGAGAGCGCACGGCCTGAGCTGACCAGTGCCAAGGTCATCGTCTCGGGCGGTCGCGCGCTGGGCTCGGAGGAGCAGTTCCATGCGCTGATCGATCCGCTGGCCGACAAGCTGGGCGCTGCGGTCGGTGCGTCCCGCGCGGCGGTCGATGCGGGCTATGCCCCCAACGACTATCAGGTCGGCCAGACCGGCAAGATCGTGGCGCCCGAAGTCTATGTCGCGATCGGCATCTCGGGTGCGATCCAGCATCTGGCGGGGATGAAGGACTCCAAGATCATCGTCGCAATCAACAAGGATGAGGACGCGCCGATCTTCCAGGTCGCCGACATCGGCCTTGTCGGCGATCTGTTCACCGTCGTGCCGGAGTTGACCGAGAAGGTGTAAAACCTTCCCGTTCGCGCAGAGGCGCGGAGAACGCAGAGAGAAGGACAGAACTTCTTCTCCGCGCTCTCTGCGCCTCCGCGCGAACCATGATCCTATGGGACCGGCGCGGGCGGCCGACAATATCAGTGTACCGTTAGCGGTCGACGGGGCCCATCCGCCGGCACGCCAAGCTCGCCGGGCGAGACCCGCGCCGCGATCAGCCAGATCGCGAACCCGCCCAGCGCCAGCGCACAGCCGACATAGCCGGTCGACGTCCACCCCAGCCCATTGGCGATGGCGAGCCCCCCCGCCCAGGGGCCGATGGCATTGGCGGTGTTGAACGCCGAATGGTTGAGCGCGGCGGCCAGTCCCTGCCCTTCGCCCGCCACATCCATCAGCCGCGTCTGAAGCACGGTGCCGAGCGCGCCGCCCAGCCCGATGGCGAAGACGTTGGGCAGGATGGTCCACAGGCTGCCCGCCGCCAGCGGATAAAGCGCCAGCATCGCCGCCGACCACAGCAGCAGGCCCCCGGCGGTCGGCATCAGCGCGCGGTCGGCGAAGCGCGGCACGACGATATTGCCGATCGTCATGCCCAACCCGAACACCGCGAGCACCAACGGGATCGTCGCCACCGACGCCCCCGTAACCTCGGTCAGCGTCGCGGCCAGATAGGTATAGACCGCGAACATGCCGCCAAAGCCGATCGCGCCGATCGCCAGCGTCAGCCACACCTGTCCCTTGCCGAGCGCATCCAGCTCGCGGCGAATGGTCGCCCCTTCGTCGGGCCGGTCATGCGGCGCGGCGATCGCGACCAGCGTCGCGGTCAGTAATGCCAGGGCCGCGACGACGCCGAACACCCAGCGCCAGTTGAGCCACTGCCCCAGCATCTGCGCCAGCGGCACGCCGATCACCGTCGCCACCGTCAGCCCGAGCATGACGCGCCCGACCGCCATCGTCCGCCGCTCGTCGGGTACCAGCGAGGCGGCGACGAGCGCGGCGATACCGAAATAGGCCCCGTGCGGCAGGCCGCTGAGGAAACGGAAGACCAGCATCCAGTGATAATCGGGCGCCAACGCCGACAGGCCGTTGCCCAGCGCGAACATCAGCATCAGCGCGATCAGCAGCGTCCGCCGCGCCAGCTTGGCCGACAGCACCGCCAGCATCGGCGCGCCCACGACCACGCCCAGCGCATAGGCGCTGATGACGTGCCCGGCGGTCGGTGCATCGATATTCAGCCCGCGCGCCAGATCGGGCTCCAGGCTCATCGCGGCGAATTCGGTCGTGCCGATCGCAAAGCCGCCGACGGCCAGCGCCGCATGGACGATGCCGGGGGAGAATGTCTTGGCCAAGAAACTGTCCTTTCGACCGTCATATGTTGCACCGCAGCACGGATCGCAACCAGCAAGACATTTTGATTTCCCAAGATAATTTTGGGCGCGCCCGCCCTGTCCCGAATCGGCGCGCGGATTTGCGTTGAATCGGGCATGCCCGCGCCGCACACCCGGCACATCGGCGAGGGGGAGCAAGCCGAATGGGTGGGATCATCGCCGGCATCGATGTCGTCGCGCGCGAACTGTCGCTGTTCGCGGCGGCCGGACTGCTGATCGGCGGACTCGACGATCTGTTGGTCGACCTGCTGTATCTCATCCGCCGGTTCCGGCGGGGCAGGATCCGCCCGCTCACGGTCGCCACGCTGCCGGCGCCCCGCCAGGGTGGACGCATGGTCGTCTTCATTCCCGCATGGGACGAATCGGCGGTGATTGCGGCGATGCTGACGACCGCGCTGCAACGGATCGCGCATGGCGATTACCGGCTTTATGTCGGGCTGTATCCCAACGATCCCGCGACGATCGCCGCCGCCGCCAGGGTCGCGGAACGGGACGACCGGATCCGGCTGGTCATCGGATCGCGGGACGGGCCGACGACCAAGGCGGATTGCCTCAACACGCTGTGGCATGCCCTAGCGCGCGACCGCGCGGCGGAGGGCTTTGCGGTCAAGGCGATCGTCCTCCACGATGCCGAGGATGTCGTGCATCCCGCCGAACTGGCGGTCTTCGATTCGTTGATCGAGGGGCGCGCGGTGGTGCAGATTCCCGTCCTGCCGCTGGTCGTGCCGGGATCGCGACTGGTGTCGGGCCATTACGCCGACGAGTTCGCCGAAAGCCATCACAAGCAGCTGGTCGTCCGCACCTGGATCGGCGCGGGGATGCCGCTGGCGGGCACGGGCTGTGCCATCGCGCCGGCGATGCTGGCGGCGATCGCGGCGGCACGCGGGGGCGATCCGTTCGATGCGACCAGCCTGACCGAGGATTATGAACTGGGCCTGCGTATCGCCGAGCTGGGCGGCGAAGGGTTGTTCGCCCGGGTCGCCGATGGGACGCGCGGTGGGGTCGTGGCGGTGCGGGCGTTCTTTCCCGCCGATCTGGTATCCGCCATACGCCAAAAGGCGCGGTGGATGACCGGCATCGCACTGATCGGTTGGGACCGCACCGGCTGGGCGAGGCCGATGGCGCTGGGCGATCATTGGTGGCGGCTGCGCGACCGGCGCGGACCGCTGGCCATGCTGGTGCTGGCGGCGGCCTATCTGGGGCTGTTCGCCGAGGCGGGCGCGATTCTGGCGCGGTGGGTCGTCGATGCGCCTTTGGCTCCTTTGCCACCGGCCTTGTGGTGGCTGTTCGCGACCAACGCGCTGCTGTTATGGTGGCGGCTGGTCGTCCGCATGGTCTTTACCGGACGGGTCTATGGCTGGCGCGAGGCGCTGTGGTCGCTGCCGCGCTTCGTCATCGGCAATTTCGTCGCGCTGGCCGCCGCCCCGCGCGCGCTGATCCGCTATATCTTCGTCCTGCGCGGCCGGCCGGCGGTTTGGGACAAGACGGCGCACCATTTCCCGGACTTGTCACCCCAACCATGAGCGGGCGGCCGATCCGATTCCTGGGCGGGGTGTTGGGGCTTTAGACGCTGGGGCGGATCGCTTTCCTGTTGCCGATCGGTACGCCGCCGATGCCGTCACAACATGCGTCGAAGCGGCCGGGCACGCCGAAGGCCGTTGCCGCCTTGGTCGCCCCGGTAGCGACACCGGCCCTGACCGCGCCTCCTCGCCGCGCCGTCCTGGCCCCGCCGTCCGGCTTGATGCCGGTTAGTCGGCCGGCCGCGCTTCCATCGCATGAGCCGTCCTCCGAGGATCGGCCCGTTTCCTCGCCGAGGCCGCAAATCTGGCCCGACTCGATTTTCGCACTCCCCGATACCCCGACGTCCCCGTCCCGCTGGAGCGCGAGCGCTTGGGTGATCCTGCGTCAGGGCGGCGGCGGATTACTGCCCGGTGGACAGCTCGGCGGAACGCAAGCGGGGGTGCGGATCCTGCGCCGGCTCGATCGAGACGGCGCGCTGTCGGCCAGTCTACGCCTCTCTACACCAATCGAGGGTATCGGCCGCGAGATGGCGGTGGGAATCGACTGGCGGCCATCATCGCACCTGCCCGTCCGCCTGCTGGTCGAACAGCGGATCGCGCTCGATCGCGGGCAAGGCGGCCCCGCCGTCCTGGCCGTTGCCGGTTTCGGGCCACACGACATCCTGCCGGGCGTGACGGCGGCCGGCTATGCCCAGGCGGGCGGCGTGCTGCGCGACCGTGCCGAACCGTTCGCGGACGGCGCGGTGCGCGCGACCACCGCCCTCGCCCGCGATATCGATCTGGGGCTGGCCGCCTGGGGCGGAGCCCAGCGCGGGGCACAGCGATTCGATGTCGGGCCGACCCTGGGCATCGCGCTGCCCATCGCCGGCCAGCGGCTGCGCCTGTCGCTCGACTGGCGACAGCGGATCGCGGGGAACGCCGCGCCGGGGTCCGGCCCCGCGCTGTCGATCGGCGGAGATTTCTAGGGCGATCATACTGGTCGCTCCCGCCCATGCGGCTATAACACCGGCGTGGATCTGTATCTCCCCATCGCCAACCTGTCGGTCAACGCGCTGGTCATCATCGCGCTGGGTGCGGGTGTCGGCCTGTTGTCGGGCATGTTCGGGGTGGGCGGCGGCTTTCTGACCACGCCGCTGCTCATCGTCTATGGCATCCCGCCGACCGTCGCCGCCGCCTCGGCCGCCAGCCAGGTGACCGGGGCCAGCGTGTCGGGCGTCTATGCGCACTGGCAGCGGAACGGGGTCGATCTGAAGATGGGCGGCGTGCTGGTCGCGGGCGGCATCATCGGATCGTTCATCGGCGCCTATATCTTCCGCCTGCTCCAGGCGAGCGGGCAGATCGATACGGTGATCGCGATCATCTATGTGCTGATGCTGGGCTGGATCGGGTCGGTGATGGCGCGCGAGGCGCTGAACGCGATCATCGCGGCGCGGCGCGGCGTGGCGCAGCGGGCGGCGCGGCGGCGGCACCATCCGCTGGTCGCCGCCCTGCCCTTCCGCACCCGCTTCTACGCCTCGGGCATCTATATCTCGCCGCTCGCCCCCCTGTTGCTCGGCATGTTCACCGGCGTGCTGACCATATTGCTCGGCATCGGTGGCGGGTTCGTGCTGGTGCCGGCGATGATCTATATCCTGGGCATGGCGACGCGGGTGGTGCTGGGCACCTCGCTGTTCCAGACGCTGTTCGTGACGGCGGCGGCGACGATGGTCCATGCCACCACCACCAAGGCGGTCGATATCGTCCTCGCCGGCCTCCTCTTGATCGGGTCGGTGACGGGGGCGCAGCTGGGCGCGAAGTTCGCGACCAATGTGAAGCCCGAATATCTGCGCCTCGCACTCGCCGTCATCGTGTTGCTGGTGGGCCTGCGCATCCTGCTCGGCCTTGTCTGGCGGCCCGAGGAGATTTTCACGGTCCAGCTGTCATGAGGCGGCTCGCGCCCGTCCTCGCCCTGCTGTCGCCGCTGTTGATGGCGCAGGCCAAGCCGGTGCTGGTCCCCGACGTGTCGCAGCGCGACATCCAGATCGCGTACAGCTTCACCGGCGCCGAGTTGCTGCTGTTCGGCGCGATCCTCTATCCCGGCGGGCGACCGCCGCAGGATGACAAGCCGACCGACATCGTGGTGGTGGTCAAGGGGCCCACCCAGTCGATCCTGATCCGCGAGAAGGAAAAGATCGCGGGGCTTTGGGTCAATGCCGGGCGGCTGCGCTATCAGTCGGCACCGTCCTTCTACGCCATCGCCTCGTCGCGGCCGATCGGCCGGATCGTCGACGATCGCACCCGTGCCATCTACGAACTGGGCCTCGACAGCCTTCAGCTCTCCCCCGCCTCGAACGCACCCGCCGATGTGCAGGCCCGCTTCCAGGCCGGGCTGGTCGACCAGCGCCGGCGCACGGGGCTTTATGTCGAGGCGCCGAGCGCGGTCGAGATCACCGACGACGTGCTCTACCGCGCGCGCGTCACCATTCCCGCGCGCGTGCCGGTGGGACGTTTCACCGCCGAGACCTTCCTGATCCGCGACGGGCGCGTCCTGGCCGCCGCCGTACGCGATATCGACATCCGCAAATCGGGGTTCGAACGGTTCGTCGCGCGCGCCGCCGACCGCGCCGCCATCCCGTACGGGCTGACCGCGGTGGCGTTGTCGGTGCTGCTCGGATGGGCGGCGGGGTGGATCGCGCGGCGCGTGTAAGGACAGCATATCGTTAACGTATCGCGCCTATTCACCCGGTGAGACACGACGATATCCCGGGGCCCTCAGTCCATGCTTCATTCGCCGCCCCCCTCTTCGCACGCGTCCGATACGCTGGCGATCGGCTGGCTGCTGGCGCTGGGCGGATCGGGCGCACGGATCGTGCTCGATCGGGACGCGGTGACGGCATTGACGGCGCAGGCCGACCCGGTGCTGGCGGCGGCGGGCCAGGTGGCGATGCCGGTCAAGATCCGCCATGCCGACCATTGGATCATCGGCACGATCCGCAGCCTTGCACTCGATCCCGCCAGCGATCCCGCCGCGCTGGCCACCGAGATCGAGCTGGTCGGCGAAGCCTTGTCCGATCCGCACGCCGGCGCGCTGCGTGGTTTCCGGCGTGGTGTCACCCACTATCCCCTGCCCGGCGCGGCCGTATATGCGATCACCCAGGCGGAACTGGCCGACATCCATGACCACCGCGCCGCCGCGACGATACGCATCGGCACCGTTTATCCGGCGGGGTCCGTATCCGCGACGCTGGCGGTTGATGCGCTGCTCGGCCGGCATTTCGCGCTGGTCGGTTCGACCGGCACCGGCAAGTCGACCGCGACCGCGCTGATCCTGCACCGCATCTGCGAATGGGCACCGCTCGGCCATGTGGTGATGATCGATCCGCATGGCGAATATGCCAGCGCCTTTCGCGCGATCGGCGAGGTGCACGACGTCGGCAATCTGCGCATGCCCTATTGGCTGATGAATTTCGACGAGCATTGCGAGATGCTGTTGTCGAGCGCGCCCGACGATCGTCAGGCCGAACTCGACATCCTCGCCAAATGCCTGCTCGCCGCCCGGATGCGCAGCCGCGCCGCCGGCGAGGTGCCGCGCGTGACCGTCGATACGCCGATCCCCTATCTGCTGTCGGACCTGACCGCGACCCTGTCGCAGGAAATGGGCAGGCTGGAACGCGCCGGCGATGTCGCGCCCTATGTGCGGATCAAGGCGAGGATCGACGATCTGAAGGGCGATCCGCGATACGCCTTCATGTTTTCGGGCATGCTGGTCGCCGATACCATGGCCGCCTTTCTCGGCCGCATCCTGCGCATGCCGGGCGACGGGCGACCGATCTCGATCATCGACGTGTCGGGGGTCCCTTCCGAGGTGACCCGCGTCGTGGTCGCGGTGCTGGCGCGGATGATTTTCGATCAGGCGATCTGGGCCCGGCCCGAGACGCGACGACCGGTGCTGATGGTGTGCGAGGAGGCGCATCGCTACATCCCCGCGCATGCCGAGCATAGTTCGTCGGTGGGCCGCATCCTGTCGCGCATCGCCAAGGAGGGTCGCAAATATGGCGTCTCGCTGGGCCTCGTCACCCAGCGTCCCTCCGACCTGGCCGAGGGGGTGTTGTCGCAATGCGGCACCATCATCGCGATGCGGCTGAACAACGAACGCGATCAGGCGGTGGTGCGATCGGCGATGCCCGAGGGCGGTCGCGGCCTGCTCGACGCGCTGTCGGCGCTGCGCAACCGCGAGGCGGTGCTGTGCGGCGAAGGCGTATCCTTTCCGATGCGCGCCAGCTTCGACGATCTCGACGCGCCGCGACGTCCCGCGTCGAACGACCTGCCGATCAGCGCCATCTGGGCGGAGCCGGCGGCGGGTGACGGAGCGCTGGCCGACACGGTCGGCCGTTGGCGCGCGGGCGGGCGTTGACCCGCGCTGGGCCGGACCTCAGCGGCCCGGCTTGACCGCCATCAACTGCTGCACCGCGTGGCGGAAGGCGCGCAGCTTGGCACCCGACAGCACCGCGACGCTCGACAGCTTCAGGCTACGCGGATTGACGGTGGCGCCGTTCTTCCACACCTCCCAGTGCAGATGCGGGCCGGTCGACATGCCGGTCGAGCCGACATAGCCGATCACCTGCCCCTGCTTCACCCGCGCGCCCGAGCGGACGACGAAGCGGCTCATATGACCATAGCCGCTGGCGATGCCGCCGCCATGGGCCAGCTTGACGAAATTGCCATAGCCGCCCGAACGGCCGGCGAACTGGACGACGCCGTCCATGATCGCATGGATCGGCGTGCCACGCGGCGCGCCGATATCCAGCCCCTTGTGCATCCGCATGAAGCCCAGCACCGGGTGCATCCGCTTGCCGAAGGACGAAGTGATCCGCCCCGCGACCGGCATGCCCATCGCACCGCGCTTCTGGGTCTGGCCGTTGACGTCGTACCAGTCGCCATCGTCCTCGCCGGGCAGCCGCGCCAGCTGCACCTTGCGGCCGCCGCGATCGAGCCCCGCATAGAGAAGCCGGCCAAGCCGGGTCTCGCCGGTGGCGGCGCGCTCACGCTCGATGATCAGGTCGAAGCTGTCGGCACGCTTGACCTCGCGGCCGACCGACATGCGGCTGGCCAGCGCCTTCATATAGGTTTCGACGACCTTGGCTGGCGCGCCGGCGGCGCGAGCCGATCGGTACAGGCTCGACCCCGCCAGCCCCTGGAGGCGCAGCGGGGTGCGGTCGATCGCGATCGGCTGCTCGGTCATGGTGAAACCCTTGCCCGCGCGGGTCAGCGTCACCGCCAGGTCGAAGCGCGCGCGCAGCTTCATTTGTTCGAGCGGCCGCGCCACCGTCCGGCTGGGGCGACGGCCGAGCGTCAGCGCGACGCGCGTGCCGGCGGCGATGTCGGCCCCGTCGGTCGCCTGTTCGACCAGATCGGCGGCCGCCCGCGCCTGATCCTTGGCGACGCCGGCGCGCTGGAGCACGCGGGCCAGCTGGTCGCCGGCACCGACCGTGGCGGACAATTCCATCATCGGCCGCTCGGGCGCCTCGGCCAGCGTGGCGACCATCGCGTTCGCCGCCGCGTGCCGACCGGTATCGGCCCCCAGCGCCAGCGGCGCGATGGCCTGGGCGCGGGCATTCTCACGAACCTCGCCGGTCAGGGGGGCGGGGGATTCGCCGGCGATCGGGCGGTGGACGCCGGGTGACAGCGCGATGGTCGTCGCACATAGCGCGGTGCAGGTCGCCAGCCCCCGCCACCAGTCGCGGCTGCCGATCCGCGAGCCCAGATCGGGCACCCAGTCGATTTCGCGTAGCGTCTGGCGCCAGCCGAACGGGCGGGGTTTGGAAGCGGGCGCCTGCGCGCCGCCCAGCGTGCGCGCGGCGGTGCCGCCGGAGAGATAGGATGCGTCGTCGGTAGCCAGGAACATGCGAAAGATCGGTTACGTCCGTGAGTGTCGATGGGCGTCGCCGATCCCCCCGGCGCTTGCCATGCTGGTTGATGGCCGGGCGGGGCAAAGTCAAACCATGCGGCCGCTCAGGCGCCACATGCTGCGACGGGGCGTGGCCGCTTCGGGCCGAATTCCGCCGTGCGCCACCTGACTTGCTCCATGCCGTTGCAACCGGCAACGCGAAGCCCGATGTAAGGGGCATGACCAGCCGCGTATCGGGCGCCGTTACGGCCGTTCTCGGGCCGACCAACACCGGCAAGACGCACCTCGCGATCGAGCGGATGTGCGCGCATTCCAGCGGCATTATCGGCTTTCCCCTGCGGCTGCTGGCGCGCGAGGTCTATGACCGGGTCGTCGCGATCAAGGGCGCGGACAAGGTCGCGCTGGTGACCGGTGAGGAAAAGATCGTTCCCCCCGACGCGCGCTGGTTCCTGTGCACCGCCGAGTCGATGCCCGACCGCGACGTCGCCTTCGTCGCGCTCGATGAGGCGCAGCTGGGCGCGGACCTGGAGCGCGGTCATGTCTTTACCGATCGGTTGCTGCACCAGCGCGGGCGTGAAGAGACGATGGTCCTGGGGTCGGAAGCGCTGAAACCCATGATCCGCGCGCTGGTCCCCGATGCCGAGATCATCGCGCGACCGCGCTTTTCGACGCTGACCTATGCGGGCGCCAAGAAGATCAGTCGCCTGCCCAAGCGCTCCGCCATCGTCGCCTTCTCGGCGGAGGAGGTCTACGCGGTCGCGGAAATGCTGCGGCGCCTGCGCGGCGGTGCGGCGGTGGTGATGGGCGCGCTGTCCCCGCGCACCCGCAACGCGCAGGTCGAGATGTTCCAGGCGGGCGAGGTCGATTATCTCGTCGCGACCGATGCGATCGGCATGGGCCTGAACATGGACGTCGCGCATGTCGCCTTTGCCGGGCTGCACAAGTTCGACGGGCGTCGCCGCCGTCGCCTGACCGTCGCAGAGATGGCGCAGATCGCCGGGCGCGCCGGGCGGCACCACCGCGACGGGACGTTCGGCGCGCTGGCCGAGGAAGGGCCGGACTCGTTCCTGCCCGAAGAGGTGCTGGCGATCGAGGAGCATCGCTTCCCTCGGCTCGACCATCTCTATTGGCGCGAGGGCGATCCCGACCTGTCGAGCATCGATGCGCTGATCGCCAGCCTGGAGCGCAAGCCCGAACCCGGCGTGCTGCGCGCCGCGCCGCTCGCCACCGATTTGCAGGTGTTGAAGCGGCTGGCCGACGAACCCTGGGTCCGCGACCGGGTGCGGCGGCCCGCCATGGTCGCGCGGCTCTGGGCGGCTTGCGGCATCCCTGATTTCCGCAAAGTCGGCATCGATCCCCATGCCCGCTTCGTCTCGCGCGTGTTCGGCCATCTCTCCGAAGGGCTGGGCCATGTCCCGCACCAATGGTTCGCCGACGAGATCGCGCGGCTCGACAATATGGCGGGGGATGTCGAGACGCTGGCGGGCCGCCTCTCGGCGATCCGCAGCTGGGCCTATATCGCGCAGCGCGCCGACTGGCTGGCCGACCCCAAACACTGGGCCGAGCGCACCCGCGAGATCGAGGAGCGGCTGTCCGATGGCCTCCATGCCAGCCTGACCCAGCGTTTCGTCGACAAGCGCACCACCGCGTTGATCCGCCGTATCGGTGCGGATGCGGGCGCGCTGCCCGTCACCATCGGGCCGGAGGGCGAGGTGCTGGTCGAGGATCACCCCATCGGCCGGCTGGAGGGGTTCCGCTTCACCGTCGACGCCGGCGCGCGAGCGAACGACAAGCGCCTGTTGCTGGCGGCGGCGGAAAAGCGGCTGGGCACCGAACGTGGCCGCCGTGCCGACGCGCTGATCGCTGCCGAGCATGATGCCTTCACGCTTGCCGAAGACCGGCTGGTCTGGGACGGGCATGGCGTCGCGCGACTGGTGGCGGGTGCGTCGCTGGGACGACCGGTGGTCAGGCTGGAGCGCGACCTGGATTGCCTGTCGCAGCCGATGCGCGACAAGGTGAAGGCGCGGCTGGAGGCGTGGCTGGCGCGCTCGCTCGACCGGCAATTGCCCGCGCTGGTCCGGCTGGCGGCATTGGCGCGCGAGGCCAAGGCGTCGCCCGCGATCCGCGCCGTCGCCGCCGCGCTGGAGGATGCGGGCGGCATCGTGCCGCGCCAGCCGCTGCGGCTGATGATCGATGCGCTGTCGCCCGACGAGCGACGGCGGTTGCGCGCGCTGGGCATCACCATCGGCACGCTCGACATATTCGATCCGCGCCTGTTGAAGCCCGGTGCCGCCGCCTGGCGGCGCACGTTGATGACCCTCTGGGGCCAGACGCCCGATCTGGCGCGACCAGGCGCGACCATCCTGCGCCGCGACGAACCGGGGCGCGGCGTCGCCTCGGGCTATCGGCCGCTGGGGGAGCAGGCGGTGCGGGTCGATCTGGTCGAACGCATCGCCCGCGCCGCGCATGATGCGCGCGCAGGGCGCGGGCCGTTCACGCCCGATGCCTCTCTTGCCACCTCGATCGGACTGGAGGCGGCGACGCTCGACCGGTTGATGGGTGATCTGGGGTTCCGAAAGGTCAAGCCGGCGGCCGAGGCCGAGCCCGTCCGCTGGATCTGGCGCGGCCGCCCGCCTGCCCGCCCCGCCCCGCGTGTCGAGGCGCGTCCCGGCAACGCCTTCGCCGCGCTCGCCGACTGGGGGCGCACGCCATGACCCCGATCGATACCGCCACCCCGGCCACCGCCATGGTGGTGCGCTCATGATCTTCTCCCGCAGAAAGGACCGCCCCGCCCCATGACCACCCGCGCCCCCGCCCCCGAGTCGATGCGGCTCGACCGTTTCCTCTGGTGGGCGCGGATCGCCAAGTCGCGGGAGCGGGCGCAGGCGATGGCGTGCGACGGGCATTTCCGCATGGACGGCCGCGCGATCGACCGGGCGCATACGCCGGTGCGGGTGGGCAGCATCCTGACCTTCGCGCAAGCTGGCAACGTCCGCGTGCTGCGCGTCGAGTCGCTGCCCGTGCGGCGAGGCCCCCCGGCCGAAGGGCGCGCCTGTTACTGCGATCTGGTCACTTCTCCGGTTTCAAGCGTTGACGGATCGCCGCACGCGGCATAGCAGCACGCCTTCGTACCTTGGGAGTTGTCATGACCTACGTCGTCACCGATGCCTGCATTCGCTGCAAGTATATGGACTGTGTCGAGGTGTGTCCCGTCGACTGCTTCTATGAGGGCGAGAACATGCTCGTCATCAACCCGTCCGAATGCATCGACTGCGGCGTGTGCGAGCCGGAATGCCCGGCCGAGGCGATCCTGCCCGACACCGAAAGCGGTCTGGAACAGTGGCTGGAGCTGAACACCACCTTCTCCGCCCAGTGGCCCAACGTCACGCGCAAGCTGGACCAGACGCCGCCCGACGCCGATGCGATGAAGGGCGTGGAGAACAAGTACGAACAGTTCTTCAGCCCGGAACCCGGCAAGGGCGACTGATCGGGACCCATTCCTCCCCTGCAAGGGGAGGGGGACCATGCGAAGCATGTTGGAGGGGTGTCACCCCTCTCGATAGCGGGACACCCCTCCGTCAGGGCTCCGCCCTGCCACCTCCCCTACAAGGGGAGGAAGAATAGAATGGCAAGGCTTTGACCGTTCGCGGTGAATGGTTCCCGTGCCCCGCACATATGCTGGTAATTTTGTTGCGACCATGCTATATGGTTCCGCGACGG
Source organism: Sphingomonas sp. NPDC019816 (assembly GCF_050274375.1). Lineage (NCBI taxonomy): Bacteria > Pseudomonadati > Pseudomonadota > Alphaproteobacteria > Sphingomonadales > Sphingomonadaceae > Sphingomonas > Sphingomonas sp. NPDC019816. The sequence goes on along the minus strand of NZ_JBNNOB010000010.1, from coordinate 22,566 downwards.
GCATAGCTGTTTTCGCGAACGCCCGCCTTTGATGTGTTCGACCCTTCCTTCCCGAGGCCGATGAGAACAGTGGACCCATTTCCGCTCGTCCGGCGCTCGTGCGAAGGCCTTTGACCCGGAAAGGCCCCCAATGGCTGCCAAGGCGCTCCACTTCGACGTCGGTGACTATGTCGTGTATCCCAAGCATGGCGTGGGCCGCGTTATCGAGCTGCAAAAGCAGGAAATCGCAGGGATGCAGCTCGAACTCTATGTGCTGCGGTTCGAAAAGGAGCGCATGACGCTCCGCGTTCCCACCAACAAGGCCGAGTCGGTCGGCATGCGCAAACTGTCCTCGGACAAGACCATGCGCGAGGCGATGGAAACGCTGAAGGGCAAGCCCAAGGTCAAGCGGACCATGTGGTCGCGCCGTGCCCAGGAATATGAAGCGAAGATCAACTCGGGCGACCTGGTGTCGATCGCCGAAGTGGTCCGCGACCTGTTCCGCGCCGACGACCAGCCCGAGCAGAGCTATTCCGAACGGCAGATCTTCGAGGCCGCGACCAGCCGCCTCGCTCGCGAACTCGCCGCGATGGAAGAGGTGGACGAGCCGCGCGCCCAGGAGAAGATCCTGGAAATCCTGCGTGCCGCCGCCGCCATCTACAACAAGGAAAAGCCCGCCGCCTGATACGCGGTCGGTCTTCGCCGATACGAACAGGGGCGGTCCCAAGTGGGGCCGCCCCTTTTCATTTGCGCTCGCCACTTTCCCATGCGTATTATCTACGCAATACACGGGAGGCTGTTGCATGAAGACGTCGGTCATTCTTTCCTCGCTGCTCGCCATCACGGCACTCGCGATCCCCACCGCCGCCTGTTCCTTCGAAAGCGAGGCGCGCGGCCAGGAGATCGCCGCCCAAGGCTCGGGTGAGCAGCGCAGCTATGCCGTGCGCGGTTTTACGGCGGTGGACGCCAGCGGCAGCGACCCGGTCGACATCCGCACCGGACGCGACTTTTCGGTGCGGGCACAAGGTGATGCCAGGGCGCTCGACCAGCTGCGCATCGCGCGCGACGGCGACAAATTGCTGATCGGCCTGAAGAAAGGCGTGCATTGGGGCAACCGCCGGAATGTCCGTATCCTGGTGACGCTGCCCCGCCTGACGGGCGCGGGGGTCAGCGGATCGGGCCGGATGACGGTCGACCGGGTGGATGGCCCGCTATTCCGCGCCGGTGTCGCGGGGTCGGGCGATCTGGTCATCGCCGCGATGCAGGTGAACACCGCCGATATCGGCGTCGCGGGATCGGGATCGGTCACGGCGAGCGGATCGGTCAATAACCTGAAGGTCGGCGTCGCCGGATCGGGCAATATCGAGGGCGCGGGGCTTCGCGCCCGGCTGGCCCAGGTCGGTGTCACCGGATCGGGCAATGTGACGCTTCGGGTCGATGGCCCCGCCAAGGTCGGACTGACCGGGTCGGGCAGCGCCGATCTCGGGCCGAATTCGGTCTGCACCGTGGGCAAGACCGGTTCGGGCAGCGCGCGCTGCGGCCGGTATAGCTGATCCGACAGGCGCCCCGCCGCGTCAGGGGCGGGGCGCCGGCACCCGCCGCGCGAGGAACGCGTCGATCGCGGCAAGCGCATTGGCGCGCACCGGATCGGCCTCACGCAGGATTTCGTGCGCGCAGCCCTGTCCGAAGGCGACCAGCTCACCCTGCGGCAGCCGTGCCGCGATCCGCCCGGCGGCGCGGGCATCGACCAGACGGTCGGCCTGCGCCACCAGCATCAGCACCGGCGTCGGGATCCGCGTCAGGCCCGGATCGTCGCGCAGCGCCGCCGTCGCGCGAAACGCCTCCGCCACCCATTGCCAACTGGGCGAGCCCAGGCACAGCTCGGGCCATTGCCGGCGAAACGCCTGCTGATCGGCGAAGCGCCCCAGATCATGGGTCAGCCTTTTCTGTCGCGCGGCGGCGGCGGCGGGCGTTTCCAGTCTTTGCCAGGCGGGGCGCAGCGGATCGCCGCGCCGTATCTGCCAATTTGCGATGCGACTGCCCGCCCATTGTCCGATCGGCGAGCGCAGCGCCAGCATCGGTGCGACAAGGATCGCGGCCGGGGGCGCGATCCGCCCCGCCGCCAGCGCCGCCAAGGTCACGAAGCCGCCCATCGAATGGCCCAGCACGACATGCGGCCCGTCGTCCTCGGCGACCCAATCGTCATAGAAGGCGGCCAGATCGTCGATCAGCCGATCGAAGCGATCGATATGTCCCGTATCACCCCGCGCCAGCCGGCCCGAGCCGCCCTGCCCGCGCCAGTCGAACGCGCTGACATCCCAACCTTGCGCGCGGACATGGTCGATCGCCTCGCCATATTTCTCGATCATGTCGGCCCGACCGGTCTGGAACAACAGGCGCCCGCGCCGGTCCGTACCCGCCATGCGCGGCCGGTCATACCGCCGGTGGACCCAGCCATCGGGTGCCACCCAGGGGGACAGCCACGGCGCCAGCGGCAAATCGACGGGCCAGGAGGGAGAAACGACCATCCGCGTCCTTTCGCATGGGGCAAAGCGAATGCCGATCCCTTTCAAATTCCCCGCCGCCCATCAAGCCATGGACCAAAAGGGCAATCGGATACGTTCATCCGCCAGCAATGCTTTGTCACACAAGGGGGACGAGAATGGCTGGGCGCATCTTCGCCAGGATATTGGGATGGGCCATCGCGCTGCTCGGCGGATTTTTCGCGGCGGCGGGCGGTTATCTCGCCATTTTGGGCGGCTCGCCTTATTATGTCCTGACCGGTCTGGCGATGATCCTGTCCGGCGCGCTGATCGGACGCGGCGATCCGCGCGGGCGCTGGCTGTACGTCGCGATCTGGGTCGCGACGCTGGTCTGGGCGGTATGGGAAGTCGGGTTCGACTGGCTTCAGCTGGTGCCGCGCGTCGTCGCCCCCACCGTGCTGCTCCTCCTTGTCGCGCTGCCCTGGATCGGGCGGGCGATGCGCACGCCCAAGGCGCGGTCGCGCGCCGTTCCCGCCGCGCTCGGCATCGTCGCGATCCTGTTCGCCGTCCCGATGGTGCGCCCGCACGCGGCCGATGCGCAGGACCCCGCGCTGCCCATCGCGGCACAGGCGCCGGTGGGCGACTGGACCGATTATGGCGGCACCCTGTCGGGCCAGCGCTATTCGGCGCTATCGCAGATCACCCCGGACAATGTGAACAAGCTCGAACTCGCCTGGACCCAGCGGACCGGCGACCTGCCCGACCGCGCCGAGTCGGTCGAGCACAAGCGCGAATATCATTCCGAGGCGACGCCGATCCACATCGGCGACACGCTCTATACCTGCACCCCCCATTCGATCGTGCAGGCGATCGACGCGACCACGGGGCGGACCAAATGGAGCTGGAAGGATCAGGTCAGCCGCCAGGGCAACAGCTATCTCGTCTGTCGCGGCGTCGCCTTCTATCAGGCGCCGGCGGGGACGCCGTGCCCGCGCCGCATCTTCGCGCCGACCTTCGACGCGCGGATGATGGCGCTGGACGCCGATACGGGCAAGCCCTGCCCCGGCTTCGGCACCAATGGCGCGATCGACCTGCGCCAGAATATGGGCGTGTCGGGTCCAGCCGACCAGATCAGCACCTCGCCCCCGGTCGTCGCCAATGGCCGGTTGATCGTCGGCGAGCGGATCGTCGACAACGTCAATCGCAACATCCCCAGCGGCGTGGTGCGCGCCTATGACCCGGTGACCGGCGCGGGCATTTGGGCCTGGGACGTGGGCCGCTCGCCCGATGCGATCCCGCCGCTGCTAGCGGGCGAGACCTATACGCGCGGAACCCCCAATGTCTGGGGCGCGATGACCGCCGATCCGGCCAATGGCCTGGTCTATCTGGGCACCGGCAATGCCTCCCCCGATTACTGGATCGGCTGGCGCCGGCCGTTCGACGACCGGTTCGGCTCGGCGATCGTCGCGCTGGAGATCGCGACGGGCAAGCTGCGCTGGGTGCGCCAGCTGGTCCACCGCGACATGTGGGACATGGATATTCCGATCGGCCCGTCGCTGTTCGACTATCGCGCGCCGAACGGACAGACGATCCCTGCGCTGATCCAGACGACCAAGATGGGGCAGGTCTATTTCCTCAACCGCCTGACCGGTGCGCCGATCACGCCCATCGTCGAGAAGCCCGCCCGCCAGGACGGCGCGACGCCGGGCGTCCGAGTCTCCCCGACCCAGCCCTGGTCGGTCGGGCTGCCCTCCTTCACCCCGCCGGCGCCGACCGAGAAATCGACTTGGGGCGCGACGCCGATCGACCAGCTATTCTGCCGAATCGACATCCGCCGGGCGCAGGGGACTGGTATCTACCAGCCGACCGGGCTGAAGCCGATCATCGGTCATCCCGCCTTCGACGGCGTCACCGACTGGGGCGGGGCGGCGGTCGATCCTGTGCGGCAAATCTTCACCGTCAACACGATGGAGATGCCGTTCAAGATCTGGCTGATGCGCCGCGACGATCCGCGCGTGAAGAAATATATGGAGAAAAAGAAGGGCGGCGAGAATGCGCGCGAGCCCAGCCTTCAGACCCAGTATAATACCCCCTATGTCGCGGTGGTCGCCGCCTGGATCGGGCCGTTCGGCGCACCGTGCAACGCGCCGCCCTGGGGCCATCTGACCGCCGTCGATCTCAATACCAAGAAGGTGGTGTGGAAGAAGATCCTGGGCACCGCGCGCGACACCGGACTGTTCGGCAGCCATCTGGGCGTGCCGATCAAGACGGGCGTGCCCAATCTGGGCGGCTCGATCATCACCGCTTCGGGTCTGGTGTTCATCGGGGCGACGACCGACCAGTATCTGCGTGCCTATGACCTGAAGAGCGGCAAGGTTCTGTGGCGCGCACGGCTGCCTGCGGGGGCGCAGGCGACGCCGATGACCTATCGCGGACGGGATGGGCGGCAATATGTGGTGATCACCGCCGGCGGGCATGGCGCATTGGGGACGCGGTACGGGGATTATACGATGGCGTTCGCGTTGCCGAAGGGGGTGTGATTCCCTTGGCCTTTGGCTTCGGCGCGTTGCGCCGAAGTGTATCCTGAGCGGCTGGCTTGCCAGCCAGCCGAAGGGCTCAGGCTGAACGGAGGTTAAGTAGCGGTCCCTAACTTCTGGCCGCTCCCCTCCCGCAGGCGGGAGGGGTTGGGGAGGGGGAGGGATTGGAGTCTCACCGAGACCATTGCCCATGGCAGCCCCCCACCCCAAACCCCTCCCCCGTCCCGGAGGAGGGGCTTAAGGCTTAAAATATCGACCACTCCAGGATCGCGGGTTCCTTCGCGTGCACCGTCATGCGCAGGAACCGCGCCTTGCCCCGATGGCGCAGCGTGATCGGCGAGCCACTGACCCCCTTTTCCGCCGCGACCTCACGCCAGTTCTTGCCATCCAGCGAGGCCTCGATCCGCAGATCCTGCGGCTGAATCACGAAGGCCGGGCGAATCCGGCTTTCCCGCACGTCGCGTACCCCGCCCAGATCGGCGGTCAGGACCGGCGGCTTCCCCGCCTCGGGCCGCCACGCGGTCGCGTAATTGTCGTCCGCCGCCAGCGCGTCGGCCCCCTTGCCCATCCAGTGCAGCCCCCGGTCACGCTTCGCGGCAAAGGCCGGGATCACCGGGTCATGGGCGGGCCGCACCGTCTCCAGCATCCCGTCGGCGCGCACGGTCAGCGGATCGATCGCCACCTGCCGCAGCACCCGCTCGCTCCCCATCACGAAGGGCAGGGCCTGGCGGTGATAGAGGATATAGGACCGGCCCTTGTCGGCGAAGATCGCATGATGGCCAGGGCTGATGATCTGCCGGGCCGCATCGGTTTGCAGGATCGGGCTGTTCGCCGCCTCGGTGAACGGCCCCATGGGTGACGAACCGACCGCGTAGCGCACCTTGTAGGTGTCCTTGGTCGTGTTGCCATCGCTATAGGTCAGCAGGTATCGCCCCTTCTCCTTCACCATGAAGGGGCCTTCGAAATAGTTGGCCGGGGTCACGTCGCGGGGCGCGCCGTCGAAATGCACCATATCGGGCTTCAGCTTCACGACGAAGCAATGCCCGTTGGTCCAGTTCAGCCCTGATCCCCAATACAGATAGGCCTGGCCGTCATCATCGACGAACGCCTCGGCGTCGATCATGTGATAGTCTGGCGCGAAATCGCGCGCGATCAGCGGCTTGCCGCCATTCGCGTCCGCCCAAGGCCCCGCCGGCGAGGAGGCCGAGCCGACCCATACCTCGCTGCCGACCGAGACATACATATACCAGCGACCGTTCGCCGCCTTCACGACCGAGGGCGCCCAGACCTTGGCATCGCCCGAGCTCGGGCTGGTCGCCGCCTGCTTGGTGGGCCAGTTCGGCTGCGAGAAGGTCCAGTCTCGGCCATTGTCCGAGGTCCACAGCCCCAGACGGTCATCGCCCCACGGATCGATCGTGGCGAAGATATACCAACGCCCCCCATCGCGCACGATGGAGGGGTCGGCGAAATAACCGGGGAGCAGCGGATTGCCCGCCCCCGGTGTATTCCACATGGCTTCGCGCCGGGGCGCGGCAGGCCCCGCCGATCCCATGACCGCCACGGGGGCAAGCAGGACGGCGGCGAGCAGTGCCCCGACGCGCGCCGTCATCAGCGCAGGTCCAGCATCACGACCGACTTGGCCGGCACCTGCACCGTCAACATGCCACCCGACAGCGTCGCGCCGTTGAACGGCTGCGGCGCGATCTGGTTGGGCGCGTCGAAGGTGTTGTGCGCATCCATCGTCGTACCGGTCAGGATACGGCCCGACACCTGGCCCGCCGTCACGCCGTCCAGCTTGACCGAAACGGTCGCCGCTTGGTTGGGATCCACATTGGTCAGGCCGACATGGACCACGCCCGCCTTGTCGCGCACGGCCGAGGCGCTGACCGCCTTCATCACCCACTGGTCCTTGTTGTACCAGCGCGACTGGACATCGACCGGCAGGACGGTGGCGTCCTGATAGTCCTTGTACATGTCGAACACCCAGTAGGTGGGCGTCTTCACCATGCGCGCGCCATCGGTCAGCAGCATCGCCTGAAGCACATTCACCATCTGCGCGATATTGGCGCCGCGCACGCGGTCGGCGTGACGCGCGAAGATGTCGAGGTTCAGGCTGGTGACGATCGCGTCGCGAAGCGAGTTCTGCTGGAACAGGAAGCCCGGATTGGTGCCGGGTTCGACATCATACCAGGTGCCCCATTCGTCGACGAGCAGCGCGACGCGCTTGCGCGGATCATATTTGTCCATGATCGCGGCGTGACGGCTGATCAGCTCTTCCATCTTCAGCGTCTTGGACAGGGTGCGCGCCCAGCTTTCCTCGTCGAAGCCGGTGGCCGGACCCTTGTTCCCCCAATTGCCGGGAATGGTGTAATAATGGATGCCGATGCCGTCGAAATGACCGCCGGCGTCGCGCATCATCACTTCGGTCCAGTTGTAATCATCGCTGTTCGCGCCGCTGGCGATCTTCATCAGACTCTCGCCGGCGGGCACCTTCAGAAAGGTCGAATAGCGACGGGTGATGTCGGCCGCATATTCGGGCCGCATATTGCCGCCGCAACCCCACAGCTCGTTGCCGATGCCGAACATGGCGAGCTTCCACGGCTTGTCGCGGCCGTTCTTGCGGCGCTCCTCGGCATAGGTCGATTTGGACGGGAAGGTCATATATTCGACCCACTCGGCCATTTCGGACGGCGCCGCCGAGCCGACATTGCCCGAGACATAGGCCTCGGCGCCGACCAGCTCGGTATAGTTCATGAACTCGTTGGTGCCGAAGCTGTTGTCCTCGGTCACGCCGCCCCAGTTGGTGTTGACCTTGGTCAGGCGCTTGGCCTGCGGGCCGACGCCTTCACGCCAGTGATATTCGTCGGCGAAGCAGCCGCCCGGCCAGCGGATGACGGGCACGCGAATCGCCTTCAGCGCGTCGATGACGTCGCGGCGATAGCCGTTGATGTTGGGGATCTTGCTGCCCTTGCCGACCCAGATGCCGGGATAGATGCCGGTGCCCAGATGCTCGGCGAACTGGCCGAAGATGCGCTTGTTATAGACCGCCCCGGGGCGATCGCCATGCACCGCGACCGTCCCCCCCGAGGTCGCCGGTGCCGTCTGCGCCGATACCGTGGTCGCGACCAGCGTGGCCGCCGCCGCGATCAGAAACTTCGTTGCCCTTTTCATGGATTCTCCTCTGCCTGTCGCGGCATGATGGCTTATTGTCCGAGTAAAGAATAGCCCTATTGCGCCTCGGTCGCGCGCGCCGGTCTGGCCCGATCGGGTGTCGTGCCTTCGCCGGTGAAGGGTTCGAGGCGGAAGGCGACACGCGTCGGCTCCAGCCGGGTGCGGTACTTCATGTGCGGCTGGCCGACATGGCTCCAGGTCGTGTCGCCGCCGACGCCCCATTGCGCGGCATCGACGATCAGCGTCGTCTCGCCATGGGGGACGATGTCGGTCGACTTCCACGTCCCCGGCGCACGGCGGTAGAGATCGCTATAGGGGAAGGCGAGCGCCTGCATCATCAGCGGTTTGGCTGCCCGGACGCGAAGCCCCGCCCCCTCGCCCGACAGCTCCATCCAGCGGACGTCCGTCTTGTTGCCGGTATCCTGCGGCCGCATGTAATCGTGATTTTGCTCGGCGATGGCCCCGCGCCACAGTCCGATCGCGGCTGAACTCTGACGGTCGACATAGCTTTCGTGCGGGCCGCGACCATACCATTCCACCGTCTTCATCGCGGTGGGCATGGTGTACCACAGGCCGATACGGACCGGCGGCGGCAGGTCGGATTTCAGCGGCACGAACTGCCCGTCGACATCGACCGCCCCATTGCCGGTCATGGTGTATTTCGTCACGAAACGCGCCGCGCCCGCGCCCATTTCATGGTCGACGGTTATGCTCCGGTCGGGGCCGACGCTGACACTGCGCACCTGATAGCGGCCGTTCATCGTCAGCCACGGCCCCTGCTGCGCGACCGTACCATTGGCGGTGTCGTTGTCGGTTTCGGCGCGGACGAAGTTGGGCTGACCGCCCTTGGCCAGCAAGCGACCGCCCGCCGCATAGCGCGTGACGAGCCCGGTCTTGCGATCGATGACCAGCTCCGCGCCATTCGCCGACAGGGTGACGCTGTCGGCGCTGTCCGCGACGGCGACCTTGCCCTTGGCCGCCAGCGGCATGACGGGTCCGTCGGTCAGGGCGAACTGCTCCCAGCCGACGACGTAATTCGCCGGGACCGCGCGGATCGTGCCGTCCTTGGCATGCGCACGGACGGTCAGCAGATATTCCGCCCCCGGTTCCCGCGCGAATTTCGGCGCCAGCGCTACCGTCTGCACCTGTCCCGCCGCCGTGGTCAGCGCGGGCAACTGCCCGGTCGCCACCGCGACGCCGTTCTTCTCGACCACCCAGTCGAAGGTGAAACCCGACAGATCGATAAAGTCATGACGGTTGTGTACAATCAGCCGTCCGGTCTTCGCATCATAGCCGTCGAAGCGGATCGGCGACTGGACCTTCTGCACCTCGTAGAGCTGCGGATTGGGCGTCCGGTCGGGCTGGTTCAGCCCGTCGCCGAACTCGATATCGCCGCCCGGATTGGGGCCGTACTCGCCGCCGTCACCCCAGTAACGCCGCCCGTCCTTGGTATAGCGGTACATGGACTGGTCGACCCAGTCCCAGATGAAGCCGCCCTGCAGCTTGCGGTGGGCGTAGATCGTGTCCCAATAATCCTTGAAATTGCCGCCCGAATTGCCCTGCATATGGGCATATTCGCACTGGATCATCGGCTGGGTGCGCGTCGGGTCCTCGGCCCAGTCGACCATCTTTTCGATGTCGTCATACATGGGCGCATAGATATCGACATAGTTGTTCGGCTGGTGGCTCCAGTCGAGCGTGCCCCAACCGAGATAGGAGATCAGCCGCGAGCGGTCGCGCTGTCGGATCGCCGCCGCCGCCTTTTCGAAATTGGGGCCGATCCCCGCCTCGTTGCCCAGCGACCAGAAGATGATCGAGGGGTGGTTCTTGTCCCGCTCGACCATGTTCATCACGCGGGAGACGTGCGCGCCCTCCCAGGCGGGATCGAAGCCGATCTGATACTTGCCCCGCTCGCCGCCGTGTCGGTTGCCCTGCTCCATATAGGCGTGGCTCTCGATATTGGCCTCGTCCATCAGATAGAAGCCGTACTCGTCGGCCAGCGCCAGGAAGCGCGGGTCGTTCGGATAGTGCGAGGTGCGGATCGCGTTGAAGTTGTTACGCTTCATCAGCTCCAGGTCGCGGCGCATCGACTCTTCGGAGATGACGTGGAAGGTCACCGGATCATGCTCGTGCCGGTTGACGCCGCGGATCATGATGCGGCGGCCATTGACCATGACCTGCCCGTCCTTGATCTCGACGGTGCGGAAACCGATCCGCTGCGGCGTGGCCTGCACAACCCGGCCGTTCGCATCGACCAGTTCGACCAGCAGCGTGTAGAGATTGGGCGTCTCCGCCGACCAGCTGCGCACACCCGGCACCGCCGCCTCCAGCGTGGCCGAGGTCGCGCCCTTCGCCAGCGCCACGTCGCGCGTCACCACCGTCCGCTCGCCGTCGAGGAGCGTCATCCGCGCGGTCATCGCCTGCGAGAGCGCGGGCAGCGCCAGCTCGGTCGACAGCGTGCCGTCGCGATAGCTCTTGTCGAGCCCCGCATGGACGAACAGATCGTCGATCCGCGCCTTGGGTACGGCGCGTAAGTAAACCGAGCGCTCGATCCCCGAGACGCGCCAGAAATCCTGATCCTCCAGATAGCTGCCGTCCGACCAGCGATGGACGCGGATCGCCACGACATTGCGGCCGGGCTTCACGAAGCGGGTGAGATCGAATTCGGAAGGGAGCTTGGAGTCCTCGGAATAGCCGACCTCCTGCCCGTTGACCCACACCCGGTACGCCGATCCCGCCGCGCCGATGTGCAGGATCACATCCTGTCCACGCCACCCCTCTGGCAGGGTGAAATCGCGGCGATAGGAGCCGGTCTCATTGTCTTCGTGCGGCACCAGCGGCCGGTTGGCGGGGAAGGGATAGGTGATGTTGTTATATTTGGGCTGGCCGTACCCCTCGGCCTGCCACATGGCGGGGACGGGAATCGTCTTCCATTTCGACACGTCGTAATCGGGCCGCTCGAACCCCTTGGGCGCGCCGTCGACCGAAGGGGAAAAGGCGAAGGACCAGGGTCCGTCGAGGCTCATATAGCGGCTGGAGCGCGACCGGTCGCCGGCAAGCGCCAGTGCGCGGCTTTCATAAGGAAAGGCGGTGGCGGTCGCGGGGCGGGTATTGCGGGCATTGACCGCCGGATTTTCCCAGTCGGGGCGGCTGGGATCGACCTGCACCGCCGCCACCTGCGGTCCCCAATCCTGCGCCGCCGCCGCTGTCGCCAGACCGACCACGGCCACGCCCGCCGCCCATTGCCGCTTCATCGCCATCCCCTTTGTCCATCCGCGATCCTGCCGGAGATCGCTATCTTTTGTCTGATTTATAAGCAGATGAATTTTCTGTCACAAGACCGAAAAGCCCCGGTTGCCGAAAGCGTCCTGTAAGGATTTCCATCGATTTCATTTCGATGGTCGGATTGACGCCGTGGTTTCAGCTGCGATTATAGTCTGACGTTTGGCCGCGTCACGACGGCCATGGAAAGGGAGAAGGATCGATGAGGCGCAACCGGATGTCCACCGCGATGCGTCGGCATGGCCGCGCGCCGGCCGCGATCCTCGCCCTATCATTCCTTGCCCCGTCATTTCTTGCTCTGTCATGGGGTGGTTCGGCGGTCGCGCAGGGGCCGGACACGCTCCCTGCCGCCATCGCCGCCGAGCGACCGGTGCCGATCACGCTGCGCCCCGCGATCGATCGCCCCTCCACGGTGTTCGAGGGCTGGGGCACCGCGCTCGCCTGGTTCGCGCATGTCACCGGTGGCTGGCCGGAGGCGGAGCGAACGCGGCTGGCCGACCTGTTCTACGGCACCGATGGCCTGGGCTGGACGATCGCGCGCTACAATATTGGCGGCGGCAATGCGGCCGACACCCCGCCCTATATGAAGGTCGGGCGCGCGGTGCCGGGCTTCTGGCGACAGCCGTCGGGGGTGACGGGCAAGGACTGGTGGCGCGCGGACAATCCGCAACATTGGGACTGGAACCAGGACGCCAATCAGCGCTGGTGGCTGGACGCGATCACCGCGCGGGTGAAGCAGCCGATCTTCGAGGCGTTTTCCAACTCGCCGCCCTGGTTCATGACGGTCAGCGGCCGGGTATCCGGCGCGGAAAAGGGCACCGACGACAATCTGCGTTCCGGTCAGGAACGCGCCTTCGCCGACTATCTCGTCCGCGTGACCGACGAGTTGCAGCGGCGGCACCGCATCACCTTCCGCACCCTGTCGCCGGTCAACGAGCCGAACACCGATTATTGGTTCGCCGCCAATACGCAGGAGGGCGCACACTGGTCCCCCGCACGCCAGGCGCAGATGATCGACGCAACCGCCGCCGCGCTGAAGGCCAGGGGGCTCACCACGGTGGTCGGCGCACCGGACGAAACCGCCTCCAACCTGTTCGTCGAGGACTGGGCCGCCTATCCGGCGTCCACCCGCGCGGTGATCGGGCAGCTCAACGTGCACAGCTATGGCACCGTCCACCAGACGGCGGTGCGCGACATCGCCCGCGCCTCTGGCATTCGGTTGTGGATGAGCGAGAATGACACCCCGCTGTCCCGCGACCCGGAGGATTTCACCGGCATGGCGACCCCCCTCGCCTTTGCCGAACATGTCGTGGGCGACATCAAGCGGCTGGAACCCGCCGCCTGGGTCTTCTGGCAGGCGATCGAGGATCTGAGCGCCCGGAACGGTCAGAAGGGCTCCAACTGGGGCATCATCAAGGCCGATCTGCAAGGCGCGGCGGACAAGCCGCATGCCATCCATGTCACCGGCAAATACTGGGCGATGGCGCAGTTCAGCCGCTATATCCGCCCGGGCGACCGGTTGGTGCCGGTGGATGATATGGATAGCGTAGGTGCGCTGTCCGCCGATGGTCGGCGGCTGGTGCTGATCCACGTCAATCCGGGGCTGTCGCCGCGTCCCCTGTCGGTGGCGGTGCCGGGGAATTGGCGGCGGCGGATGATCGTCACCGATGCGAGGCATCAGGCGGTGGAAGTCGCAGGGGACGTTGCACCGCCTCGGTCGATCGTGACATTGATTCTGACGCGGTGAGGGCTGAGCGTGGCCTTCGACTTCGCTCAGGCCGAACGGAGGTTTGCGAGGGGACTTGTCAACAGCCGTTCAGCCTGAGCGAAGTCGAAGGCCAAGGGAATCGCCTGACCGCTAGATTGCGGGTTCGAGTCCTGCCGGGCCCACCATCACATCCCCGCATCGGGATCGGTCAGCCCGATCATCCGCCGCCCCGCCCGCCTGGCGAAGTTCAGCGTCGCCTTCTTGCGCACATGCGCGGGCAGCGGCACGCTATGCGCCTCACGCACGATCACGGCGTCGTAGCGATCGGCGACGATGATCCCGGTCCGCTCAGGGAGAAAGGCCGCGCTTTCGAGCGGCGTCCAGTCGAACCCCGCCGGCACCGCCCAGTAGAAACGGTCGCAATGCGCCAGATAGTCCGGCCATTTGCCGTCGCCCAGCATATCAGCGCGCGAAACCTTGATCTCGACCACCACCACCTGCCCGCGTGCGTCGAGCGCCATGAGGTCGGCGCGGCGGCCGCCCTCCAGCGGGACTTCGGGAATGGTGATCAGATCGTGGCGGAGCAGCATCCGGGTGACCCCGCGCGCGACATCGGCGGCGCAGAGCGGGGAGCCGGGATCCTCGACGCACGAAGCGGGCGGCATGTCCAACATGCCACCCGCTTAGAACATTTGCCGAACAAACGCAAAGCCCCGCCAAGCGGCCGGGCCGGTCGGATCAGCGATAGAAGATGTGATTGCCGATCGCCGCGACCTTCTGGACGCGCACGCCGGGGCGGTTGCCGGGCGTGTTGAAGAACAACGCCTTGCCGGCCGGACCGTCCCAGGCCTGGGCCAGCGCGACCTTGGCGACCGCGACGGCGGTGCGATAGGCGCTGCGCGACGGGCTGATCGAGGGGATTTCACCGCGACGCACGAAGCTGAACTGGCCGCGCTGCTTGATGACGTCGCACACGCCAGTCGGGAAGCGGCCCGACTTGGTGCGGTTCAGGATCACCTGCGCGACGGCCAGCTGGCCGGTGAGCGGTTCGCCCTGGGATTCGAAATAGATCGCACCGGCGAGACAGCGGAGCTCTTCGCTCGACGCGATATCGTCCTGGTCGGCGACCGCTTCGGCCAGCGACGCATATTCGCCGTCCTCATCCGCTTCGGATGCCGGCGACGATTGCGAAACCTGGGAAAAATCGGGAAGCGCGGACATGGTGGCCCGGGCGCTTTGGGGAACCATCGCCAATTCGGCGGCGTTGATCCCGGAAACAGTCATCGCACTGACTGGAGTGGCGGCACCGCCGGCGATGTTGGTCGCAAGGCTGGGGGTGCTGGTGGCGAGAAGACCCGCCAGAGAGAGAGCCATGGCCGCAGACGCCGCGACTCGCTTGAAAACCGTCATTCACTCAAACAGACATGCGGTTGGATCACGGACCCGAGCATTGCCGAATGGCGCTCGTCCGGGCTTCCCCCCGACTGCGTAACCGACCGGATCGCACCCAGCGCGGCACAACGCGAATTTGTGATGCGGGGCTCCTGGCCGATCCGGCCGGGTTCGTCAATGTTGCAGGATCGTTTCAGCGGCGAAGCGTTCCGCCGCAGCGCCATCCAGTTCGATCACCCAAAGATCGGGATCGCGCGCGCGCCGGCGTTGCCAATAGCCGATGACATCGTTTGCAGGCGTCGAATCGATCAGCGCAGTCCGACCATCGGGGCCGATGCCGCGCTCCAGCACCCGTTCGCGACGGTCCGCATCGACAAGGATCAACAGGATGCCGCCGGCTTGCGCATCCCCCCTGGCCAGGACCATGCCCATGCCGCCGCTGTCGTTCATCCGGCGCAGCAAGGCCGTCACCAGCATCCCGCTGGGCAGGCGTGCGTCGTCCATCACTTCAGGCGGTCCGATAGCCGGGCAGGTCGGCCAGCGCGATCTGCGAGCGCATGAAGGTGCCGGTGCCGCGCGCGACCTCTTCGCCGCTGGCATCGATCAGCCGCGCATCGGCGACGAACACCCGCCGCCGTCCGCTGACCCAGCGGCCCTCGGCCACCACCGCGCCGGCCTTCATCGGGCGGGTCAGCAACAGGTTGAACTGGGTAGTCAGCAGGAAGCGATCGGTGACCAGGCTGTTGCAGGCGTAGAAGGCGGCGTCGTCGAGCATCTTGAAATAGCTCGTGCCATGCGCCGCCCCCGCCGCGTGATAATGGCGCTCATCCACCCGAAAGCGGATGCGCGCGATGCCGGGTTCGGGAATGTCGAGCGTCGAGTCGAAAAGACGATTGATCGGTGCCTGGGCGTAGAGCGTCTCGAGAGCCCGGAAATGCGCCGCCTCGCCCTCAGGCTGCGTCACGCGCCTCGTCCTGGGTCAGCAGCGCCCAGATCGCGTCGGGCGATCCCGCCCCGCGCAGCTTGGTGACAAAGCCCTTGTCGCGCAGCCGCCGCGACACCCGTGCCAGCGCCTTGAGATGCGCTGAGCCGGCATCGGCGGGCGAGAACATCGCGAAGACCAGGTCGACGGGCATATCGTCCACCGCCTGGAAATCGATCGGCTGCGCCAGGCGCACGAAGACGCCGACGATCTGCGTCAGCCCGTCGACCTTGCCATGCGGGATGGCGACACCGCCGCCGAAACCGGTCGAGCCCAGCTTCTCGCGCTCGACCAGCACATCGGTCAGGACCTTGGCGTCCTGCCCCGACGGACCGGCGGCCGCCGCCGCCAGGGTCTGGAACAGCAGTTTCTTGTTGGCCGCCGAAACGCCGGCCAGCACCGTATCGTGGCGCAACAGGTCGCTGAAATCATTCATGCTCGTTTTCCGATGCGCCCCCGCGCAGGCCGCGCCAATAGCGGCCCGCGCGGGAGAACGATAGGGGCTTATCCTTCAGAGCCGCCCCGTTGTGGTTCAACCCAACCGATGGTTCCGTCGCCCCGGCGATAGACCATGTTGTACGAACCGGTGCCCGAATTCTTGAACAAAAGGGCCGCGGTATTGCGCAGATCGAGCATCATCACCGCGTCGGACACGCTGGCATCGGGAATATCCACACGGGTCTCGGCGATGATCAGGGGTGCATCGCCCGCCTCGTCTTCGTCGACCTGTTCGGCGAACAGCGTATAGCCCGCATCATAGGCCCCCGCCTCGGCCAGTTCGATCGCCTGACCGGCATTGCGGTCCTTCAGGCGGCGGGAATAGCGGCGCAGCTGCTTTTCGATCTTGGTGGCCGCACCGTCGAAGGACAGATGCGCATCCTGCGCGTCGTGACGTCCCTTCAGGACAAGGCCGCGGGTCACATGCATCACGATGTCGCATTTGAAGCCGACATCGTGCGGACCCGTCCCGAACGTCACCTCGGACGAGATGGCGCGGGCGAAATATTTCTCGGCGATACCCTGAAGCCGGTCCGTCACATGGGTCCGCAGCGCGTCGCCCGTTTCGACCTGATGACCAGAAATCCGGATATCCATCACTTTCTCCTCAACTACTCGACTGGGACGGTCCTTTTGGCCTGTCCCGTGGCGTCAACCGGACGCCTCGGCCCCCCAAATCGGATCGGCGATCCCCTTTAAGAACGCGGCATGCGCGGCAAGTTCCGCGTCGCTGGGGCGGAAAACACGGGGCGGGCGCACGATGGCGGGGGTGCGGGTGACGGTGACCGTCGCGGTCCCCTGCCCCGCATCGTCCGCAAGCAGACCCAGGCCGATCTGCCGCCCGCCCATCAGCTCGACATAGACCTGCGCCAGCAGCTGCGCGTCGAGCAGCGCGCCGTGCAGCACGCGGTGCGACCGGTCGATGCCATAGCGCGAGCACAGCGCGTCGAGCGTATGCTTGGCACCGGGATGCTTCTGTCGCGCGATCGCCAGCGTATCGACCATCCGCGTCTTTTCGCAGACAGGCGGAAAGCCCAGCGCGCCCAGCTCGCCATTGATGAAGCCGAAGTCGAAGGTCGCGTTATGCGCGATCAGCGGCGCGTCGCCGATGAAGTCCAGAAACTCGGCCACGCCCGCCGCAAAGACCGGCTTGTCCTTCAGGAACGCGTCGGACAGCCCGTGGACAGCCTGCGCCTCGGCGGGCATCGACCGTTCGGGATTGAAATAGGCGTGATAGGTGCGCCCGGTCTCGACCCGGTTGACCAGTTCGACACAGCCGATCTCGACCAGCCGGTCGCCTTCCGAAAATTTGAACCCTGTCGTTTCGGTGTCGAAAACGATCTCTCTCATCCACCGACTATCGGCCTTCGGAGTCCCGCATGCAAGTGATCAGCCGCCGCACCGCGCGCTTTGTCTCGGCCAGCGGAATGTCGGTCGCGATGACATGATCGGCGCGCGCGCGCTTTTCCGCATCGGGCAGCTGACGTGCGAGAATCGCGGCGAATTTCTCGGGCGTCATGCCTGGCCTTGCCAACACCCGCGCCTCCTGCACGGCGGCGTCTGCCGATACGACCAACACCTTATCCACAGATTCGTCGCCACCCGTTTCGAACAACAGCGGCACGTCGACGACGACCAGCGGCGAGTCGGCATGATCGCGCAGGAAGGCGGCGCGCGCGGCCTGGACCGCCGGGTGGACGATCCCCTCCAGCCGCCGCATCGCCGAGTCGTCGCCCAGCACCGCGCGGCCCAGAGCGGCGCGGTTCACTCCGCCCGAATCGGTGGTGCCGGGAAAGGCCGATTCGATCGCAGCGACCAGGGCGCCGCCGGGGCCTTGCAACGTGTGGACACAGGCATCGGCATCGAACACCGGCACGCCTTCGTCGCGGAACATCTGCGCGACGGTGGACTTGCCCATGCCGATCGAGCCGGTCAGCCCCAGAACGATCATCCGAGCAGCAGCGCCCGCAAGTCCTCGTCGCGGTCGCGCGGCGGTTCGGCACCGAAGAACAACTCGAACGCCACCGCCGCCTGGCCGATCAGCATCTCCAGCCCGTCGATCGTGTCGAGATCGCGCGCCCGCGCCGCCGCGAGCAGCCCGGTTTCGAGCGGCGCATAGACGATGTCATAGACCACCGCGTCCTCGGGCAAGGCCGACAGGTCGAGGTCGAGCGGTGGCTGGCCGGTCATGCCCAGGCTGGTGGCGTTGACGACCAGCGCCGAGGGCGGCACCGCGGCCCCGATCGGCAGCGCCTGTCCCTTCAGACCAAAGGACGACAGCAAGGCCGCGCCCTTGAGCACATTGCGGTTGAACAAGGTCACCGGCCCGACGCCCATCCGCGACAGCGCGAACAGGATCGCGCGCGCCGCGCCCCCCGCCCCGATCACCGTCACCGGCTGCCCCGCCAGATCGAGTTCGCTCAAGGGCGCGTAGAATCCCGCCGCATCGGTGTTGGTGCCGACCAGCGCGCCGTCCTCTGCGCGGATCACGGTGTTGATCGCGCCGATCGTGGTGCGGACGTCGCCACGATCCTCGACATGCGCGAGCGCCTCGACCTTATGCGGCACGGTGACGTTGCACCCGCGCCAGTCGGGATCGGCCTTGCGCTCGGCGAAATAGGTGGCCAGCCCCTCGGGCGTGACGTGGACCGCGCGATAATCGACGTCGAGGCCCAACACCTCGGCCCAGAAATTGTGGATGAGCGGCGATTTGGAATGGCTGATCGGGTCGCCGATCACCTCTGCATAGGGCTTGGTCATGGAAATTCCTGTCAGGCGGGCATCCAGCCGCGCTCGCGCAAATAGTCCAGCACGGGCAGCAGCGGCATACCGAGAATGGTGAAATGGCTCCCCTCGATCCGCGAGAAGAGCTGCACCCCCGGCCCCTCGATCCGGAAACAGCCGACGCAGCCCGCGATTTCGGGCCATTCTTGGGTTAGATAACGGTCGATGAAGGCGGGCGAGAGCGGGCGGACATGGAGCCTGGCGCGCTCGACATGTCGCCAGACGGGGCGGCCATGCTCGGCGATGACGGCGGCGCTCCACAATTCATGGCTCCCGCCGCTCATCCGCGCCAGATGCTCGGCCGCCTCTTCGCGGCTCTCGGGCTTGTCGAGCAGCGTGCCGTCACTGAGCGCCACGATCGAGTCCGACCCCAGCACCGGCACCGGCCCGGCATTGGCGGACACCTTCACCGCCTTCATCTCGGCGAGCGCATCGGACAGGTCGCGCGGGGACGAACCCGCCATCGCCGCCTTGACGCTGGCTTCGTCGACACGGGCGGGCAGGGCCTCATAGGCGACCCCGGCGGCGTCGAGCATCGCCCGGCGCGAGGCGCTTTGCGAGGCGAGGATGATCATGCGTCGGACTTTCGTTGATTGACGAGGGAGATGATCGCCGCCGCCGTCTCCTCGATCGAGCGGCGGGTGACGTCGATCACTGGCCAGTCATTGTCGGCGAACATCCGCCGCGCGAAGGTGAGTTCGCGATTGACCGCCTCCTGCTCGACATAATCGGTGTCGGGCGCCTGGTTGAGCGAGAGCAGCCGGTTGCGCCGGATCGCGATCAGCCGGTCGGCGCTGGTGGTCAGTCCCACGACCAGCGGCCTTTTCAGCGTGAAGAGGAACGGCGGCGGCGGGCTTTCGACCACGATCGGGATGTTGGCGGTCTTGTAGCCGCGATTGGCGAGATAGATCGACGTCGGCGTCTTGGACGAACGGCTAACGCCCGCCAGCACGATATCGGCCTCCTCCCATTCCTCCCATGCGATGCCGTCGTCATGCGCGATGGTGAACTGGATCGCGTCGACCCGCGCGAAATAGGCGGCATCGAGGACATGCTGGCGACCGGGCCGCATCTTGGCCTGCACGCCCAGCAACCCCGAAAGCGCGGCATTGACCGGATCGAGCGGCGCCACCGTCGGCAGGCCCAACGCGTGGCAGCGGCTCTCCAGCACGCGGCGCGTCGTCGGGTTGACCAGCGTATAGATGACCAGCCCCGGATTCTGCGCGATCTCCTGCAGGATGCGCTCCAGATGGCTTTCGGTGCGGACCATCGGCCAGAAGTGCCGGACGGTTTCCACATCGTCATATTGCGCCAGCGCCGCCTTGGCGATGTTCTCCAGCGTTTCGCCGGTGGAATCGGACAGCAGGTGCAGGTGGAGCCGTGTCGTCATGCCCGCCCTAATGACTCTGTGGATAACATGGGAAGAATCGGTAGCGTAACTTCGCCGACCGGCCAAGCGGCTGGCGGCCGGTGGATAACGACCGATTCGTCCACAATGAATCTCACAGGCCCGATTCTTTTCCACAGCCTGTGAGTTACGGGGGTCATGAATCCGAATCCCGTTGAATCGGCGATTCCCCTTGAGTCAACGTGTTGGCATATCGGGGAGAGCCGCATAATCCCGACAACCAACGTGCCAACCACTTCAACAATCCATTCTTAGAATCTTCTTAGATAGAAGAAGGGGGGTCTCCTGACCGACGTCTCGATCCAAAAGCCCCTGCTCGCCGTGCTGTCGGGTGAGCGGCAGGCGACGCCACCGATGTGGCTCATGCGACAGGCCGGACGCTATCTGCCCGAGTATCGCGCGCTTCGGGCGGAGAAGGGCGGCTTCCTGGCGCTCGCCACCGATCCGGTCGCTGCGGCCGAGGTGACGGTGCAACCGATCCGCCGGTTCTGCTTTGACGGCGCGATCCTGTTCTCCGACATCCTGATGGTCCCCTGGGCGCTGGGCCAGGATTTGAGCTTCGGCGCGGGCGAGGGCCCACGTCTGGCGCCGGCGCTGGTCGATCATGCGCTGGATGCCCTTCAGCGTGTTCCTGAGCGGCTCGAGCCCGTCTATGCCACCGTGGCGGGGGTGAAGGCGCAATTGCCGCCCCAGACCAGCTTTCTGGGCTTTGCGGGCTCTCCCTGGACGGTCGCGACCTATATGGTGGCGGGGCAGGGGTCCAAGGATCAGGGTGAGACGCGGCGCTTCGCCTATGCCGACGCCGCCGGGTTCGGGGCGATCATCGATGCGATCGTTGAGATGACCATCGACTATCTGGCGGGGCAGGTCGCCAACGGCGTCGAGGCGGTGCAGCTGTTCGACAGCTGGGCGGGTTCGCTGTCGCCGGCACAGTTCGAGCGCTGGGTGATCGCGCCCAATGCCGCGATCGTCGAGGGTTTCCGCGCGCGCTGTCCGGGTGTGCCGGTGATCGGCTTTCCGAAGGGGGCAGGGGGCAAGCTGCCCGCTTATGCGCGCGAAACCGGCGTGGACGCAGTCGGGCTGGACGAGACGGTCGATCCGGTCTGGGCCGACACCTATTTGCCTAAAGGCCTGCCGGTGCAGGGCAATCTCGATCCGCTGGCGCTGATCGCCGGCGGCGAGGCGCTGGACGGCGCGGTCGATCGCATCCTGGCGGCCTTCACCGAGCGGCCCCATATCTTCAACCTGGGCCATGGCATCCTGCCCGACACGCCGATCGCGCATGTCGAGCGGCTGATCGCCCGCGTACGGAGCGCATGATGACCGGACTTCTCGGGGCCGCCTATGAATGGGTGAAGGCGGCGCATATCATCTTCGTGATCTTCTGGATGGCCGGGCTGTTCATGATGCCGCGCTATCTGGTCTATCACCAGGAGGCCCTGGTCGCGGGCGACGCCACTGATGCTGCGCGCTGGGTCGAACGTGAGAGCAAGCTGCGCTCGATTATCCTGACGCCGGCGATGATCGCGGTGTGGGTGTTGGGGCTGTTGCTGGCCGCCTCGCTGGGGCTGTTCTCGGACGTGCCGGGGCTGGGCTGGCTCCATGCCAAGCTGTTCTTCGTGCTTTTGCTCAGCGGCTATCATGGCTGGATGGTCGGCTATTCCAAGAAATTGGCGCGCGGGGTGACCAAGCTCAGCGGCAAGCAGCTGCGCATGATCAACGAAGTGCCCGCGCTGGCGGCGGCGTTGATCGTCGTGCTGGTCGTCATCAAGCCGTTCTGACCTTCTTGCTCCCCTCCCGTAAACGGGAGGGGTTGGGGGAGGGCAGGGAGTCTCACCGAGACCATCGCCTGCGGCTTTCCCTCCCCCATCCCCTCCCGCCTGCGGGAGGGGAGTAAGAAGGGGAGCCCTCCCGTTTACGGGAGGGCGTGAGTCTCATCGGGCGATGGGCTTTCCCCATTGACTTGGCGCAACCCCAATCCTAACTCCGGCGGTGTACGGCGCGGTCCTCGCGTCGCCTACACTTCCTAATCGACAGCCTCGTTTCGCCGCGATCCTCGCCGACCGACGCCCTCCGACCACCCGGACCGATCTCCATGCATCTGAAAGACCTGAAGAAAAAGACCCCCGCCGATCTCGTCCAGCTGGCCGAGGAACTGGGTGTCGAGAGCGCGTCCACGCTGCGCAAGCAGGACCTGCTGTTCGCCATCCTGAAGGAGCAGGCGGAAAAGGGCGATCAGATCATGGGCCTGGGCACGATCGAGGTGCTGCCCGACGGCTTCGGCTTCCTGCGTTCGCCCGAAGCGAACTACCTCGCCGGTCCCGACGACATCTATGTCTCGC